>JABFXK010000148.1 GCA_013361785.1 Sphingomonas sp. | reverse complement strand
GAACCAGAAGATTCGTCCGGCCCAGGTCATTGGACCTCTCGGCGAGCCGCTGACGCTCGACTCGTTGCCGCCGGTCAACACCACGCGTTGGGTGGTGCGCCGGAAGGCCGAGGTCGTTGCGGCCGTGGCCGGCGGTCTGCTGAGCGTCGACGACGCCTGCAAGCGCTATTCGCTGAGCCTCGAAGAGTTCACCAGCTGGCAGCGCGCGGTGGACCGCAGCGGCATGCCTGGCCTGCGAGTCACGCGGATCAAGCAGTACCGCGACCAGTACGAGCGCCAGCAGCGCTACTGAAAACCGCAATCGCCCCAGGGCGGCCGGTTAAGCGAGTCCCGCGGGCTCGACACGTCCTTCCAAATCCGGAACAACCGTTAAGCATCACGCGTCTCTGATGCCGACGGCCGGCGCGTACCTCTGGCCGGAAAACAGGAGGGAGAATTCATGGGTATCATCGTCTGGTTGATCGTCGGCGGAATCGTCGGCTGGCTCGCGAGTCTGATCATGCGCACCGACGCGCAGCAGGGCATCATCCTCAACATCGTCGTTGGAATCGTCGGCGCCGTTATCGCCGGCCTGTTGCTCGGCAAGGGCAACATCAACGGCGCGATCACGATCGAGACATTTCTTTGGTCACTGGTCGGCGCGGTCATCCTCCTCGCCATCGTCAACCTGATCCGGCGCGGCACGGTTCGGTAGATCTTCTCCTCCCCTGCAACTGCAGGGGAGGACTCACTGCAGCTCGAACGTCATCCCGACGCTCACCTGGAGCTTCTGCTCACCGGGCTGGATGATCGTCGAATCTCTTTCGCCTCTGGCCATCATCATCATTGGTGGAGGTGGCGGAGCCGGCGGAACCGCATAGCCGCCGCTTTCCGACACGGCGACGACCCTGACGACGTGCAGGCCCAGCGCTCGCGCGTAGAGCTCGGCGCGGGCGCGGCCGTTCGCCACTGCTTTCGCCCGAGCTTCGTCGAGCGCCGCTTCGGGATGCTCGACGGTGAGATTGGGTCCGTTGATCTGATTCGCCCCTTCGGCGACGAGCGCATCGAGGATCTTCCCGGAATTGCGGATGTCGTGAAATCGGATCGTGAGCTGGTTCGACGCCGTATAGCCGGTGAGCTGCGGCGATTGGTTCTCCTGATAGCGGTATTCCGGGTTCAAGTTGACGTTGCTCGTCTGGATGTCGCGATCGTCGATTCCCGCGCGCTTCAGCGCCGCGATCACCCGCTGCATTCGTTGCGCCGCCTCCTGCAGCGCTGCCGTCGCGCTCGTCGAACGAGTCACCACGCCCGCGCTGATGATCGCGAGATCGGGCACCCGAGTCACTTCTCCCGTCGCGCTGACGTCCAGCCGGGTCCCGGCGATGGTCTGCGTGATCGACGCCTGTTGCGCCACTGCCGGCGCCGCCCACGACAGCGCGCCAAGCATCAGCGCACCGATCAATCTCATTTTCATATCCCTCGTCCCAGGCTCTTCAATCCCGGGCCAAGGCTGGCTGCGCGCCTATGGCTGTTTCCTGAACGCCGCCAGCTAGAGGCGGCGGCGTCCGGCGACCAGACGGTAGATCAACAGGAGGATGAACGCGCCGACGATGGCGGCGATGAAGCCTGCGCCTTCGCCGGTGTTGTACCAGCCGATCGCGTGCCCGAGCCAGCCCGCGAGGACCGCGCCGGCGATGCCGAGCAGAATCGTGATGATGCAACCGCCCGGATCCTTGCCGGGCATCAGCAGCTTGGCGACTGCCCCGGCAACTCCCCCGATGACGATCCAACCAATGATTCCGTAATGCTCCATGCCGGCTCCCCTTGTTTTCGTTTGTCGTTCAACCGACCTTCACGATAGATGCGGCAACGCGCGCTCGCCAAACAAGTGCCACGTTTGGTCGAAAAGCAGTAGCCGCCAATGGGGGAAACGGGCTCTGTTGCACAAGGTGACTTATTAAGATAATACAGTTGCCGGAGCAACGGCGCGGACTCGCGCATATGGGCCACGTTGGGCAGGACAGAATGAACCGCGAAACTTCGATCCACTCTTCCGACACGCTCGTCGTCGTCGACGGCTCGCGCCGCAGGCGGCAGCTCGTAATCGTCGGAGCGATAGCTGCCCTCGTGCTCTTCGTTGTCGGGCTTGGCTTTCTCACCAGCCAGCGTTCGAACAGCAACGGCGCAGCCGGAAGCGCGCCGGGCGCATCCGCAGGACAGATTCCGAGCGTCAGCGTGGTTGTCCCCGGGACCAGCCAGGTTAGCCGAGTGATCACCGCAAGCGGACCACTTGGGGCGAAGCGCGACCAGCCGATCGGAATCCCGGGCCAGGGGGGTCGCGTGGTGCGCGTCCTCGTCGATGCGGGCAGCTGGGTGCGCGCAGGGCAGGTCCTCGCCATCGTCGACCGCTCGGTCCAGGCGCAGCAGGCGGCCCAGCTCGCGGCGCAGATCCAGGCGGCGAGAGCGCAGGCGGCGCTCGCCCAGTCGGATTACGACCGCGCCATCGCCCTCCAGGGCCGCGGCTTCATCTCGAAAGCGGAGATCGACGCCAAGAAGGCGGCGCGCGACGCCGCTTACGCGCAGGTCAGGGTCGCTCAGGCGCAGCTCGGCGCCACCCGCGCGCAGATCAATCAGCTCAACGTCATCGCACCGACCGGCGGGCTGATCCTCGCCCGCAACGTCGAGGTGGGACAGATCGTCAGCCCCGGGTCGGGCGCTCTGTTCCGGCTCGCCGAGGGCGGGCAGATGGAGATGCGCGCGCAACTCGCGCAGCAGGATCTCGCGAACGTGCACGTTGGCATGCCGGCTCAGGTCATCCCGGTCGGCTCGACGACGCCGGTCACCGGCAATGTGTGGCAGGTCGCTCCGGTGATCGACCCGCAGTCGCGCCTGGGTGAGGTGCGGATCGCCGTGCCCTACACGCCTGCGATGCGGCCGGGCGGCTTCGCGCAGGCGAGGATCACGGCCGGGACGACCGATGCCCCGCTGCTTCCGCAGAGCGCCGTGCTGAGCGACGATAAGGGCAATTACGTCTACATCATCAACGCCAAGAGCGAGGTCGAGCGCCGCAACATCCAGGTCGGCACCGTCAGCGAGAATGGCGTGACGATCACGGGCGGGCTTTCGGGCAATGAATCCGTCGTCCTTTCGGCGGGTCCGTTCCTCAATCCGGGCCAGAAGGTGAAGCCGAGGCGCGAGGCTGCCCACTAGGGCGCTAGAAGAGTTTAGGTCATGAATTTCCGCAACATCTCGTCCTGGTGCATCCGCAACCCGGTTGCCCCGATCGTCCTCTTCGTCGGCCTGATGCTCGCCGGCCTGATCGCGTTCGCGCGGATGCAGGTCAACAATGCGCCGGACATCGACTTCCCGGCAGCCTTCGTGTCGATCTCGCAGCCGGGCGCAGCACCGAACGAAGTCGAGACGCAGATCACGCAGCGCGTCGAATCCGCGGTTCGCGGAGTCAATGGCGTCGACGAGATCAGCAGCACGGTGCGCGAGGGCAGCAGCAGCACCTTCATCACCTTCCAGCTCGGCACTCCGACAGACCGCGCGGTGAACGACGTCCGAAGCGCGATCGACCAGATCCGCGCCGATCTGCCGGACGGCATTCTTCAGCCTGATATCGAGCGGGTGAACGCCGAGAACGAGCCGATCAGCGTCGTCGGCGCGCAGACCAGCGACATGAGCCTCGAGCAATTGAGCTGGTACATCGACAATACGGTCGCCAAGCGGCTGCTGAGTGTGCCGGGAATCGCTGCGGTGTCGCGCGGCGGCGGCGTGGACCGCGAGATCCGGGTGATCCTGGATCCTGCCGCCCTCGAGGCACAGGGGATCACTGCCGCGGCAGTCAACCAGCAGCTTCGCCAGAGCAACCTCAACGCCGGCGGCGGCCGCGCTGAGGTCGCCGGCTCAGAGCAGAATGTCCGCATCCTTGGCAATGCGCAGGACGCCTATCAGCTCTCGCAGACGCAGATCGCGCTTCCTGGCGGTCGTTTCGTGCGGCTGGCCGACCTCGGCAAGGTCGAGGATTCCTATGCCGAGCAGCGCTCGCTCTCGAAGATGAACGGCCGCCAGGTCGTGACCTTCCAGATCCAGCGTGCCAAGGACACGTCCGAGGTCACCGACTATGACGCGGCGTGGAAGGAGCTGAAGAAGGTCGAAGCCGAGAATCCGAAGGTCCACTTCTCCGAGATCTTCAACACCGTCGACCACACCAAGGCGCAATATACGTCCGCGATGGAAGGTCTCGTGGAAGGCGCCATCCTCGCCGTCTTGGTGGTGCTCCTGTTCCTTCGCGACATTCGCGCGACGGCAATCTCGGCAATCGCGATCCCGCTGTCCGCAATTCCCGCCTTCTTCTTGATGAGCCTGATGGGGATCACGCTCAATTTCATGTCCACGATGGCGATGGGGCTCGTCTCGGGCGTGCTCGTCGACGATGCGATCGTCGAGATCGAGAACATCGTCAGACACATGCGCATGGGCAAGTCGGGCTACCAGGCGGCGCTCGACGCGGCGGACGAGATCGGCCTCGCCGTGCTTGCCACGACCATGGCGATCGTCGCGGTGTTCCTGCCCGTCGCGCTGATGCCGGACATCGCCGGCCAATATTTCAAGGCGTTCGGATTCACGGTCGTGCTTTCGGTGCTGATGAGCCTTCTCGTCGCCCGAATGATCACGCCGCTGATCGCCGCTTACTTCCTGCGCTCGCACGGCAAGCAGCCCCACGCGGCGTGGAAGTGGATGGACGTCTATCTCAACATCCTCAACTGGAGCCTCGACACGACCAAGGCGCATGCGCTGCTCGACCGGCTCCCAAAGATCCCGCGCAGGTTCGGCTATTATGCGATCCTCGCCGTGCTTCTGCTGATTATTGCGGGCGGCTTCGTTGCCGGTGTCGGCGCCGGCATGGGGATGCTCGCCAAGATTGGCTGGAACGGGGCGATCACCTTCGTCCTCGCGCTCGTCTTCGGGACCGCGATTGGCTACGGCCTGATGAAGCTGATCAGCTTCATTGTTCGGGCGATCGGCGGCGAGTTCGGCGATTGGTACAACCTCGTCTCGGCGCGCTGGGATGCGCGGCTCCAGGATCACCGCCTTGCGATGGTCGGCGCCGGCCTTCTGACGCTGCTGCTGAGCGCGGTCCTGTTCGGCACATTGCCGCAATCCTTCTTCCCGCCGGAGAATAGCGATTATTCGCGGGTAAACATCACGCTCGCGCCGGGCAGCACGCTCGAGCAGACGGAGGCAGTGGAGGATCGGGTTTCCAGGATTCTCGTGCGCGACCCGAGCGTCGACCGCGTGTTCGAAAGCGTCCAGGTCGGAAGCGGGCACATCAACATCGTGCTCAAGAAGAACCGCAAGGTGAAAAGCACCGAGTTCGAGCGCAATCTGGCGCCTACGCTTGCCGCGATCCCCGATGCTCGCGTCAGCTTCCAGTCCCAAAACGGCGGCGGACCTGACGGCGATTCGCGCGACATCATGCTCTATCTTGGCGGAGAGGACCCGGCAGAGCTGACCGCCGTCGCCAACCAGATCACCAAAGAGATGGAGACTGTCCCCGGCCTTCGGGCGCCGCGCGTCGGAAGCAACCTCGCGCAGCCGGAGATCACGATCAAGCCGCGCTTCGACCTTGCCGCCAACCTCGGCGTCACCACCGCAGCGCTTAGCCAGACGGTGCGCATCGCGACCCTGGGAGACATCCAGCAGAACAGCGCGAAATTCTCGCTGTCCGACCGCCAGGTGCCGATCCAGGTGTCGCTGTCGGAGGATGCCCGTAAGGATCTCTCGATCCTCGAGAACCTGCCGGTCCCGACTTCGTCCGGCGGTTCGGTGCCGCTGAAGTCCGTGGCGGAAATCGGCTTCGGGTCTGGCCCGACGACGATCAGCCGATCGAACCAGCTTCGCAGGCTTGCGATCGGCGCCGACCTCGCGCCGGGCGTGGTCGAGGGCGACGTCTGGGCGAAGGTCAACAACCTGCCGACGGTCAAGCATCTGCCGCAGGGCATCCAGAAGATGAACCTCGGCAACCAGAAATGGCAGGCCGACCTTCTGGTCAACTTCGCCATCGCGCTGATCTCGGGCGTCCTGCTCGTGTTTGCGGTGCTGGTGCTGCTCTACCGGCGGTTCCTGGCTCCGTTCGTCAACATGGGCTCGCTGCTGCTTGCGCCATTGGGGGCGGCGGTCGCGCTGCACATCGCGCATCAACCGGTCTCGCTGTTCGTGCTCATCGGCATCCTGATGCTGTTCGGGATCGTCGCGAAGAATTCGATCCTTCTCGTCGACTTCGCGGTCGAGATGATGAACCACGGGATGAAGAAGAACGAGGCGATCTGGGAAGCGGGACACAAGCGCGCCCAGCCGATCGTGATGACGACGGTCGCGATGGTCGCGGGCATGTTGCCCACGGCTTTCTCGATCAGCGGCGACAACAGCTGGCGCGCCCCGATGGGCATCACGGTGATCGGCGGCCTCCTCTTCTCGACAGTCCTGACCCTGCTGCTCGTCCCCTCCTATTTCTCGATCGCGATCTCGATCGAATCCCGGATCGGTCGTCTGTTCCACCGCTTCGTTGGCGCGGACGCGCACGAGGCTGGCGCGGCGGTCCCTGCCGAGTGAGCTGCCGATTGTGAACTTCCGCGCCGGCTCAGCTATTGAGCCGGAATGAGGGCGATGACCAACAGCGCTCTGTCGCGCTTCAACCCTGTGCAGCCCGGAGCACAGGGGATGAAGGCGGTCGCGACCGGCCTGCTGATCGTCATGGCCGCGGTGTTCGCCGTCACCCGCGCGTTCGAGCACGGCTATCCCGCGCTCGCCTATGTGAAGGCGTTCGCAGAAGCCGCGATGGTGGGCGGGCTTGCCGACTGGTTCGCCGTCACCGCCTTGTTCCGCCACCCGCTCGGCCTTCCGATCCCGCACACGGCTATCATCCCCCGCAACAAGGACCGTATTGGCGAAGCGCTCGCCAATTTCATCCGCGAGAATTTCCTGATCCCTGCCGTGGTCGCCCGGCGGATGCGCAAGCTCGACGTCGCCGGAGCCGCCGGCCGATTCCTCCAGACTCCCGCGGGTGAAGGCACGCGAATTCGGGCCGGCGCGTCGCGGCTCATCGCCGACATCTTCGAAAGCCTCGACGACGAGCGGCTGGGAGGAATCGTGAAGAGCGCGATCAGCACGCGCCTGCGCAATGCCGAAGTGTCGCCGCTGATCGGCCATGCACTCGCTTCGGCGATCAACGAGGACCGGCACGTGCCGATGCTCGAGGCGGCGATCCGCTGGACCGCGCGAGCGCTCGACGCCAACGAGCAGCTCATTCGCGACATGGTCAAGAAGAAGGCGAACTGGGTGCTGAAGCTTGCCGGTCTCGATGCGAAGCTTGCGGACGCGATCATCGACGGGCTGCGCAAGCTCACCGCGGAAATGTCGACCGATCCCGCTCACCCGGTGCGCGTTAAAATCGAGGAAGCGCTGGCCCAGCTCGCGAACGACCTCCAGACGCGCCCCGAGACGCGCGAGAAGGTCGAAGCGATCAAGGAGCAGCTTCTAGACAATTCATCGGTCAGCCTGTGGCTTGACACTCTGTGGCAGAAGGGCCGTGAAGCGATCATCAAGGCCGCGCGCAACCCCGACGCCGTGCTCGCCGGCAAGGTCGGCGAGGTGCTGAAGTCGATGGGGAGCACGCTCGAGAAGGACGCGCGCATCCGCGCCGCGATCAACCAATTCGCGCGGCGCGCAATCGTCGGCATGGCGGCGAGCTATGGCGGCTCGATCGTCAAGCTCGTGTCCGAGACGATCCGCGGCTGGGATGCGCGCACCGTGACGGCGCGGCTGGAGTCGGCGGTCGGGCGGGACCTTCAATATATCCGGATCAACGGCACCATCGTCGGCGGCCTCGTCGGGCTGGTGCTTTTCATATTGGACAGGCTGTGAGCGATCCTAGTCTCGACGAGCTCGGCGAAGCCGCCCGCAACCGCGGCCTCAAGCTGGTCCGCTCGCGCGTGCGCACTCCGACCAAGCGCCGTTTCGGCAAGGTCGGCCTGTCCGACAAGTCAGGCAAGGCGGTTTTCGGGATGGATTCGAAAGGCCCGATCGCCAAGCCCGAGGACGTCCAGGACTATCTGCGCAAGCTCGACGCGAGGGATTGGGGCGCGTCGCTCGACGTCGCCGCGCCGCAGCGCAAGCGCAAGGCGAAGGGTGCGCCACGCCAAGCGGCAAACGATGAAGACGTCCGGACGAAACGTCCGCCAGCCAAAGCGAAGCTCCCACCCAAGCCGCAGGTCCGCGACGCCAAACCGGGGGATGCGCGTCGCCTGGCGGAATTGTTCGGCTATCTCGGCCACCTCATCGACGAAAAATCGATCCGCAAGAACATCGCGAAGCTGAAGAGGGACGGCGAGACGCCGCTGGTCGCGACGCTCGGCAAGCAGGTGGTCGGCCTGTGCGGCATCAGCGCCCGAGTGATGATCCATCGCGACGCGCCGCTCGGGCGCATTTCCCCGCTCGTTGTCGACGAGCAGGCGCAGGGCCGCGGTATCGGCCGAATGCTCGTCGAGGCGGCCGAGGCATGGATGCGCAAGAAGGGCTGCAAGCTTGTCGAGGTCACCAGCAACGATCGCCGCGCCGAAGCCCACGCCTTCTACCGCCACATGGGCTACGAACGCACCAGCATCCGCTTCGTGAAGGATCTCGGCTGAGCGCTGGACAGTCGCCCGGCGCGCTGCCTAGGCGGAGCGATGAACGACGAAGACCTTCAGTCCCGCTGCACCCGCCGATTGTCCGGGCACAAGCAGGCGCCGCCCGCTGACGTACTCAAGAAACTCGCCGACCATCCGGCAGCGAGCGAGCGTGCCGACCTCTACGGAGCCGGTGGTGCCGCCACGCAACTGGAGAAGCGAACCGCCGAGCTGCTCGGCAAGCCGGCAGCCATGTTCTTCATTAAGGGCATGATCGCGCAGATGACGCTGCTGCGCGTCGCCGCAGAGCGCGCCGGGAGGCAGAACGTCGTGGTCCACCCGATGAGCCACATCGAGCTGGACGAGGAAGCCGCCCTATGGCGGATGCACGATCTCCGCCCGATCCGGCTCGGCAAATATGCGCCCTTCACGCTCAAGCAGTTGCAGGCGGTCACCGAGCCGGTTGCGGCCGTCGTTGTCGAGCTGCCGCTTCGCCGCTCCGGCTATCGCCTCCCGCCCGTGGAAGAGCTCCGCGACATCTCGACCTGGTGCCGCGAGCGCGGCGTCCACTTGCACTTCGACGGCGCGCGGCTGTGGGAAGCCGCCGCGGGCTACGGAATCGCACTCGGCGAGCTCGCCGCCCTCGCAGACAGCGTTTACGTCTCGTTCTACAAGGGCCTTGGCGGGCTCGCCGGCGCAGCCGTCGCCGGCGACGCCGAGTTCGTGAAGTCGCTGGCTGTCTGGAAGACCCGGCACGGCGGCAATCTCTATCGTATCTTTCCGTACGCCATTTCCGCCGTCGCCGGGCTCGACGAGCATTTGCCGCGCATGCCCGAATATGTCTCCCGCGCAAGGCAGCTTGCGCAGCTCCTGAACGGGGACCCTCGGCTAGGCCGCACACCGCAAGTTCCCGAGACGAACGCATTCCACCTGCTCCTGCCGGGCTCCGTGGAAGCGCTGACGAAGCGCAACCGTGCCTTCGCCGAACAGCGCGGCATCTGGCTGTTCAATCTCTTCTATGAATCGCCCGTCGAAGGTCAGTCAGTCGGCGAAGTCGTGATCGGCGACAGCTCCGACGATTACGAGCTGGAGGAAGCGGCAGGGTGGATCCGCGACTTCCTCGATTTCGCCTAGCCGCCGCTGCGCCGCTCGATCGTCGCGCCCACCGCGGAAAGCTTCTCTTCCAGCCGCTCGTAACCGCGGTCGAGGTGGTAAACGCGAAGCACCTCGGTCTCGCCCTCGGCCGCCAGGCCGGCAAGCACCAGGCTCATCGATGCACGCAGGTCGGTGGCCATGACGCTCGCGCCGGTCAGCTTCTCGACCCCGTGAACGATCGCCGATCGGCCGTGGATGTCCACGTCGGCGCCCATGCGCCTGAGCTCGGGCACGTGCATGTAGCGGTTCTCGAAGATCGTCTCCTCGAGGAAGCTGTCGCCTTGCGCGAGGCACAGCATGGCCATGAATTGCGCCTGCATGTCCGTCGCAAAGCCAGGAAAGGGCGATGTCGAGAGCGCCAGCGGCTTCAGCCCTCCATCGGCGCTCACCTTGATCCCGCGGTTGTGGAACTCGATCATCAGTCCACACTGGGCGAGCGCGTTCAGCGTCGCCTGCATGTCCTCCGGCCGAGCGCCGATCAGGTTGATTGACCCGCCGGTGATCCCCGCCGCGCAGGCGTAGCTGCCGGCCTCGATCCGATCGGGCATCACTTCATATTCGGTGCCGTTCAGCCCCTCGACGCCATCGATGGAGAGGTGCCCGGAGCCGATGCCCTTGATCTTCGCGCCCATCGCGACGAGCAGGTTGCAGAGGTCGACGATCTCCGGCTCGCGCGCGGCATTGAACAATTGCGTGCGGCCCTTGCCGAGCACCGCGGCCATGACGGCATTCTCCGTCGCGCCGACGGAGACCACCGGAAAGCTGTAGTCGCCACCCGAGAGCCGCCCCTTTGGCGCGCTCGCCTTCACATAACCGGCGGCGATCTCGATCTCGGCGCCCATGCAGTCGAGCGCCTTGAGGTGCAGGTCGATCGGCCGATCGCCGATCGCGCAGCCGCCGGGCAGCGACACCGTAGCTTCGCCCATTCGCGCGAGCATCGGGCCCAGCACCAGCACCGAGGCGCGCATCTTGCGCACCATGTCGTAGGGCGCGGTGGTGGAGACGATTTCGTCGGCCTGCAGAGTCATCCGCCGCCCGATCTCGCCCTTCTTCACCCCGGCGACGTGGGTCGAGACGCCGAGCTGATTGAGCAGGTGCGCGAAGGTGTCGACGTCCGCGAGCCGCGGCAGGTTCTTGAGAGTCAGCTTCTCGTCGGTGAGCAGCGCGCACGGCATCAGCGCCAGCGCCGCATTCTTCGCGCCGCTGATCGGGATCTCGCCGGCGAGCTTGCTGCCGCCCTTGATCCAGATGCTGTCCACCGACGCGCTTTAGCGCGTGACTTCAGTGTGACAAGGAGCGGCGGCTACGCCTTCTCGAGCGTGCACTGGAGCGGGTGCTGGTTCTCGCGCGCGAAGTCGATCACCTGCGTGACCTTGGTCTCGGCGACCTCATAGGTGAACACGCCGCACACCGCGACGCCCTGCTGGTGGACCTGGAGCATGACTCGCGTCGCGTCCTCGATCCCCATCGAGAAGAAGCGCTGAAGCACCAGCACGACGAACTCCATCGGCGTATAGTCGTCGTTGAGCATCAGCACCTTGTAGTTCGACGGCTTCTTGGTCTTGGGCCGCGTGCGCGTCGCGACGCCGGTCTCGATTTCGTCGAGCCCGTCGTCGTCGGCACCGTTCGCCATGCTGATCAAACGATCGATCATTCGTCCCTAAAATATGGCAGTCCGCAAAAACGCGGCAAGGCGGCAGTTTGCATCACGGGCGCAAAAAAATGGCGGCCGCCCCATTTTGGAGCGGCCGCCTACAGTCGTTGCCCTGACTTAGGAGGGGAGAGGGTCAGGCAACGAGGGTGTTGAAGCGCTCGGCATTGGCCGTGGCGCGATTCGAAATCGGCTGGATCGCCTCGCCGGCGAGCTTCACCAGCGACTCGGTCAGCCTCGACGTCTCGGCGACCGCACGGGCGAACGAAGCGCGGGCGAACTCGCCCTGAAGCTGCAGATACTCGGTCGGCGACTTGGCCTCGGCGAGCGAGCGGATCGCGTCAGCGGCCTGCTCGACATTGTCGCGGCTCGAAGCGACCACTTCCTGGCCGATGGAGCGGGCGCCCTCGGCGGCCACGCGGCTCGCCTCGACCACCGCCTCGACATTGGCGCGGGCGAGATCGGCGAGCTCCTCGGCCACCTTCTGGCTCTTCTTGACGAGCTCCTGGCTGCGCTCGTTCGCCTCGGCGAAGAGCGACTGGAACGGCGCGAACGCCGGGACGGCCTCCAAGCCGTTGAAGAAATTCTTGTTGGTCACGGTCTCAATCCTTTCCTGGGCGACGCGAACGGTTTTGCGCGCGGCCGTGCGGGTCTTACGAGTGGTCCGGCGCGCTGCTGCCTTTTGGGCCGTCGCTTCGCGCTTCGCCTTGCGAGCCGTCGCGGCGCGGGTGCGCTTTGCCGTCTTCGCGCTTTCCTTGGCGATCGTCTCGACGGTGTCGGCGACTGTCTCGGCGACCTTGGCGGGAGCCTCGGCGGCAGCCTGCGCTTCGACCTTCGTTTCGTCTGCCATCATCTGTTCCTCGAATATGTTGCACTGCACAATATAGGGTGCATCGCACCATTTCAAGGCTCTTTTTGTGCGACGCAGCATCTCATCGCTTGACGGCCACGGCTGACCCGAAGCAAGAGCGGTCATGGACCCCGACCAGCCGACCCGAAGCCGCCGCGGCCTCCTGATCGTCCTCTCTTCGCCTTCGGGTGCCGGCAAATCCACGATTTCGCGGATGCTGCTCGACGCCGACAGCGAAGTATCCATGTCGATCTCGGCGACCACCCGGCCGAAGCGCCCGGGCGAGACGGAGGGCGTCGACTATCATTTCGTTGACGATTCGGAATTCGACCGGATGATCGACGCGGGCGAGTTCGTCGAATGGGCGCACGTCTTCGGCTATCGCTACGGAACACCAAAGGCGCCGGTGAAGCAGGCGCTTCGGCAGGGCCGCGACATCCTTTTCGACATCGACTGGCAGGGTGCGCGCCAGCTCGAGCCGGACTTCGGCGAGCACCTCGTCACCATCTTCCTGCTTCCGCCGTCGATGGAGGAGCTCGAACGGCGGCTTCACACCCGCGGCCAGGATCCGGAGGACGTGATCGCCGATCGAATGCACCGTGCGGGCGACGAGATCGATCACTGGGCCGAGTATGAATATGTACTCGTCAACCGCGACATGGATGCCTGCCTGGAGCAGGTGCAGGCGATCGTCAGCGCCGAGCGGTCAAAGCGCGTCCGCCAGACCGGCCTGGTCGAATTCGTCCGCGACCTGATTGGGCCGCGGCACTAGTCCAGAAGGTCGAGAAACCGCGCCGCGCTCATGAAGTCGCGACGGCGGTTCTCGAGCGCTTTCTCCGCCTCCGCGTCGGCGCCCCACTGCTCGAGCTGCCAGTGCTCGTCGAGGCTCACGGCCTCCCACGCCGCTTCGGGCGTCATCGCTTTCTCTAGCACCGCGAGTCCGGCAATCAGCGACCCGCCGATCGTCACAAGCGGCGACAGTCCCGCCAGGCGGAATGGATCGAGTGCGGCAACCGCGTGATCGAGCCGCTCGATCGTCGCCTGCGGCTGCGGCACGTGAAGGATTCCCGACGTGGTCGAGAAATCGACGTCGTAGCGCCGCCGGGCCCAGGCGAGCAGCTCGTCCCACTTGGCCGCCTGTCGGCTTACCAGCTCGGGCGGCCAGTCGCTTCGATAGCAGGCGAGGTCCGCCTCGGCGTAACGCGCGAGGCCGCCGGCGAACGCCCGCCGCTCGGGCGCAACCCGGTCGATCGCGGCATTAGCGAGGCCGGTGAGCGGCATCGCCCGCGGATCGACGTCACCCTCGACCGTCCGCCACTCGTCGGCGATCGCTTTTGCCAGCGTTTGCGTCGGCACGACCAGCGCAGCGCGCGCCGGCGTCCGCAGCGGCTTTCCGTCCAGCTTCACCGTCCAGCCGCCCTCTTCGGCCTCGACGGTAACCTCCTTCCAAAATCGCTTCACTGGTCCTGCCGGTCTTCCCGATCCCAGGTGCTCTTGAGCAGCCTCGGTGCGAAGAACGCGTCAATGACGCCAAGGATCGAAACCGCGGCGCCGAGCTGCGGCCAGCCGCCCGGCCGCACCAGGTTCGTGTAGATAATCGCCACTCCGAGAAGGAAAATCGCGACGCCGCCCATACGTATCAGCGTGTAGATCAGCAGCCGCTTCCGCCAGACGTCATCCTGATCCATCGGCATGCTCCCTGATCAGATCGAGGACGTCCTTCGGCCGTTCGGCGACGGCGACGGCGCCCGCGTCGAGCAGCTCCCGCGCGTCGTGATAGCCCCAGCCCGCGCCGATGCCTCGAGCGCCGGCATTCACCGCCATTGCCATGTCGAAGCTGGTGTCGCCGACGACGATACTCGTCTGAGGCGCCGCTCCCGCGGTCGCGATAGCCGTGCTCACCATCGACGGGTGCGGCTTGGACGGATGCCGGTCGGCCGTCTGGAGCGAAACGAAACGCGCGTGGATGTCGTGCTGCTCGAGGCAATGCTTGAGCCCCCGATCCGACTTGCCCGTCGCGACCGCGAGCAGCCAGCCGTCATGCTCCAGTGAATCGAGCAGCTCGAGCACGCCGTCGAACAACGGCTCCTCGACCTCGCCGGCCGCTCGAAGTGTCCAAAACGCCCGCTTATACTCTTCAGACAAGCGCGCGTGCTCATCGGCACTAGCTTGCGGCAGCAATGCCGCCATCGCCTCGATCAGGCTGAGGCCGATCACTTTCCGGGTCACCTGCGCCGGCGGCAGGTCGAGCCCGTTCTGCTCGAAGGTGATCGCGAGCGCGCGATGGATGGTCGCGCCGCTGTCGACCAGCGTGCCGTCGCAGTCGAAGATCGCGAGCTTGTTCACCGTCGCTTCGCCCGGCCTTGAGAGCCCCTTGCGCGCCGCTCCCCCCTGCGCTCGCGTCGCCGCGCCTTCGCCGCAGCCGCGACCTTGCGCTGCTTCGTTTCGGCCGAAGGCGGCGCCTTGAGCAGCGGCAGCGAATCTCCGGCGATCGGATCGAATCCCAGCGTCGCGAGGCTCTCGGAAAAATGCGCCGGCAGGTCCGCGCTGACGTCGATCACTCCCTCGTCCGGCGCATCGATCCGGATTCTCCGGGCATGCAAGTGAAGCTTCCGGCTGATCCCGCCGGTCAGGAAGGCTTCCGCCCCGCCATATTTGGCGTCGCCGACGATCGGATGGCCGATGGCCGCCATGTGCGCCCGCAGTTGGTGGGTCCGCCCGGTCAGCGGCTGGAGCTCGACCCAGGCGGCGCGATTGCCGGCGCGGTCGACCAGCCGCCAGCGCGTGTTTGCAGGAAGGCCATGCTCCTCGCTGATGTGCATCTTCTCGCC
>JABFXK010000059.1 GCA_013361785.1 Sphingomonas sp. | reverse complement strand
GAGGTCTCAGTTCGTACAAAAAGCGGCATTCGCAAATTACAAAAACTTAAATTGGCCGCGAACGTCGCTTTCGGTAGGTTCTGCGGCGGCAGGGGAATAGGCGGGTTTCCTCCGATAAATCGAGGTTTAGACCCGGTAAGAGGCCTCAAATGCGGCGTAATACCCATTTGGCGCGCTGTTTGTCCGTCGTGTCTGCCGCGATCGCTGGATTCGTGGCGATCAGCGGTCTGGCGCAGAAGCCAGGCCCGGCGCGAATGGCGCTAGTCGTTGCCATGATCGTCCCGCTGCTGTTCAGCTTCAGGCATCGCCCGCAATCGGGGTCAGCGTAGCAATTATCCCCTAGCCGCACAGGCTAGATCGCACGCGGCGCGGCGTTGGCGGAGCGGGAGGGATTCGAATGTCGCCTTCGTAGAAGTGCTCCAAATCTGTCCCGACCCTAAACTAGTCCCTAAAGACGGTTGACGCTGATCACGCCCCGGCGCGGTTCAGCACTACCGTCCCCTGGGGGGCAGGCCACCGCCGCAGCGCTTTGAGCGAGATTCGTGCCACCGACTTCAAAGATTTGCAAAGGTCGCGCGGCTCCCGGACGATCGCCGGTCATGGATGAATCCGCGGAGGCTCTCGACCAGGATCAGGGTGGAGCTTCCAACCTTGACGAACTCGATGTCGCCGCTCTTCATGAGCTCATAGAGGCGAGACCGACTGAGCCCAGTCAGCCGTACCGCCTCGGGGACCCTGACACTTATCGGCTCGGCGACCGGATTGCCCGCCTCGGGCGCGCTCATGAGCTGACCGCCTTTCTGCGCCGCTGGACGAAGGCGCGGTCGCTCTCGAGGAAGCTCGCCAGCATTGCCGGGATGAGCTGCGCGACCGGCTCCGTCTCGCCGTAGATCTCCATATATGCTTCGGCATAGAGGTTTAGCGCCTGGCTGAGGTCGGGCGGCAGATGGATCGTGATCTTGACCGGGGTACGGTCGCGGAGCTTCGCCAACTTCAAGTCGGCCATCATCCCCTCCACGGCTGAAGCACGAGGTCCTTGTTGACGAGGACCCGCACGGGCCAGCCAGGCCGCACCTTGATGGTGGGCTGGACGTGGAGGTTGCGGCTGGTGATCTGATCGCCCGCATGCGACGCATTCTGCTGGGTGGATTCGCGGATCGCCCGGACGAGGTCGCTGTCGCTACTGCCGAGGCTGAGCTGCGTTCCAACTCCGAGCAGGGTCGAGAGCGCAATGCCCTTGAGCAGGGCCCAGGTGTGCGAATCCACCTTGTCCGCAAGGCCTGCATAACCCGACGTGTCGGTTGCCGGCATATTGTCGAGGCGGATGGACGAGCCGTCGGGCAGCACGATCCTCGTCCACACCACCAGCGCCCGCCGCTGCCCATATGCAACAACGCTATCGTAAGTGCCGATCAGGCGCGCCCCCTGCGGGATGAGGATGGTTCGTCCGGTCGCGCTGTCCCGGACATTCGCCGTGACCTGCGCGAGGACGGTCCCGGGCAGGTCCGAATTGAGACCGGTAATCAGGCTTGCCGCAACGACCGTCCCGGCGCTCAATGTCCAGGGCGACGGCGCAGCGCTCAGCTGATGCGAATTGACGTCGCCGTCGCTGCCGGCGCGCGCGAACTCGATCTTGTGCTGCTGGGCCGCGGGCGCGTCGGAAGCGGGAGCGCCTTGCTCTCCCGGTGCTTCAGCGTCCGCCGATTCGGGCAGCGCCGCGGGCGATGCATTGGCTCCGCCGGCGAGCTGTACGAGAACCGGTGAAGTGCGCGCCGCCTGCTTCGCCGCCGCGATGCGCTGCCGCTCCGCCTCCGCCGCACGCGCCTGCTCCGTTTCCGCGGCCAGAGGCTCGACTTGGATGGGCTCGCCGAGGCTTCGCTGATGCTCGAGGATCGGCCGCCCGAGATCGCCAGGAAGCGGTGGGCCGAGACGCGGCACATCGCCATAATTGCTGGGCACGTTGGCGAGCGCATCGGTGCCGCTTCTGCTCGCAACTTCGTCGCTTTCAACAGCAGTGGCAGCCTTGCGGAAGCTCGGCGGCTGCAGCGCCAGCCAGGACAAAGTGACGAGGGCGGTGGCCACGGCGCCCGTCGTCCCGACAATGAGGCCGCGGCGGAAGCGCGCCGCCGGACGCGGCCGCCCGCGGAGGACCAGCGCTTCGGGATCTTCCTTCGGAGGCGAGATCGGAATCTGATCGAGCGGCTTGGTCATGACCCGCTCCTTCCGCGTCCGCGGCGGGAATCGTCGCGGACGATCCGCACCACCTGCTGGCGCTTCTCGCCAAGCCGCAGCTCGGCGGCCGCGAACAGCCGGTCCACCACATAATAATGGCCGCGGACGCGGTAATTGACGAGCTCCGCGCGCCCGCCCTGCCCAATCACGAACAAGGGCGGCGCCTCCCCCTGACCCAAGGTCGGCGGGAATTCGATGAACACCTGTTGGCCGTCATCGAACGCCCGCAGCGGCCGCCACGGCGGCCGGTCGCCGTCGATCCGGTAGTTGAAGTTGAGCGCCTCGACGGCAACTCCGGGCGCAACCGCCGGATCGGCGGCCGCGCTCCCGCGGAGCGCAAGCAGCGGATCCTCGGGATAGCTCCAGGCGATGCCGGCCATGGCCGTGCCGGCATTGCTCTCGATCTCAACATGATAGACGCGTCGGTCGGTCGCGATCACCATGTTGGTCCTGAGCCCGGCCGCGGACGGCTTGACCAGGATGTGCGTCCGGCGCTTGGGCCCGCTTCCGCTCGATGTGTCGCCGATCACCCAGCGGGCTGTGTCGCCTGCCGCGACGGAGACCAGGGTCTCGCCCGGCTGCAACGCGATGTCGCTGACCTGCTCGGGCGCGGTGTAGAGCCGGTAGAGCGCGCCATCGGCCCAGGGATAGACCTGCACCGCACCAACATAGGATTCGCCGTTCGGCTCCTGGACGGCGGCGCGGTTCGCCGCCTTCACTCGGGCCAGGGGTGGCGCGCTGGGGTGCTTGCGCCCCTTGCTGGAAAGCGGCGACTTTGCCGCGGGAGCAACGACTGCCGCGGTGCGCACCGGCGCCGCCGCCGCGACTTCGTCGCTGACGAGGGTCGCCGCGAGATAGGCTGCGTTCGGCGGCGCTGCCGCCGCGCCGGAGGCGCAAGCGCTGAGGCTGATTGCCGACGGAATGATCAGGAAGCCAGGACGGATCATGAGTTGCTCCTTGTCGAGGGGCTGGGCTGTGCGGCTGGAGCCGGCAGTGCGGGATCGAGCGGCGAGCCGAGCGGAAGGTTGGAGGGCGGCGGCGATGGGGGAGCCGCGGCGGTCTCGGCGGGAGCAGTGTCGAGCTCCTGGCTCCAGTCGATCGCGTCGACATAGAGTCCGAGCGGGTTCTTCCGCAGCGTCTCGGCCGACGAAGGCGGCCTCATCGCGACCGACAGGATCGCGGTCCAGCGCGAGGTCCCAGAAAGGTTGCCGCGTTCATATTCGCGCTCGGTCCATTTGACCTGGAACGACCGGTCCGAGGCGCGCACCACGCTCGTCACCTGGACCGAGACGGTCCGAGTGCCGACCTCGCCGAACGGATCAGCCTCGCGCGCATAGGTGTTGAGGAACCGTGCACCGCGTGCCGTGGTGAAGTCATAGGCCGAAAGCCAGTTGTCACGCATCAGCACCGGATCGAGCGAGATCGAGCGGACGTCGGTGATGAAGCGGGCAAGGAACCAGGCGATCTGCGGGTCGGTCGGCTGATAGTTCTTGTCCGCCGGCGCGATCGCCTGCGGCTGGCCAAGCCGGTCGACCGCGACGACGTAAGGCACGACCCGGCTCTCCATCGATTGCCACAGGAGGCCGCCGGAAAGCCCGGCCGAGAGAGCGAGGCCACCCAAGGCCATCAGCCGCCAGTTGCGGGCCTGCACCCGGGCCGAGCCGATCCGTTCGTCCCAGACCTGCGCCGCTTTCTGATAGGGCGTTTCGGGTTCGGGCGTCCGCCCATAGCGCTGGACCGCGCGCCTGAACTTCATGGCCTACTCCTCTTTTTCCTTGATGTCTGGGTTGGCGGCCGCGCCGCCGCGGTCGCCTTCGCGGACCGCCTGCAGCGCAGCCTGGCGGTGGTGGCGCGCGGCCTGTTCGGAACGCAGCCGCCGCGCCCAGTCGGGCGCGTCGCTAGAGCCTTCACCCGCTCCCGCGGCCGGGGCTGCGCTCTTCGATGCCG
>JABFXK010000192.1 GCA_013361785.1 Sphingomonas sp. | reverse complement strand
CGCTGGAGAAAGGGCAGTCGCAGGCGAACAGGCTCGATTACGTGCCGCTGCCAGACGCGCTGGTGAAGCAGATCGAAAGCTATATCGGCGCCAGCATCAAGTGAGCTCTCCCCCTCAAGCGGCGCCCAAGAGCGGCGCCGGCGCTGACCGGCTTTTCCGGCTGGTCACCGCCGGCGCCGCATGGCTCGTGCTCGTCCTGCTTGGCGGTGCGGCCGCCTCGATGGCGTGGAGCGGGCGGCTCGCTTTCGAGACCTTCGGGTGGAAGTTCATCACCAGCAGCGACTGGGATGCGGTCGGCGGCCATTTCGGAGCGCTCGTCCCGATTTACGGAACGCTCGTCACCTCGGTGATCGCGCTGCTGATCGCGGTTCCGGTCAGCATCGGGATCGCCTTGTTCCTGACCGACATCGCCCCGCGCTGGACGCGAGGGCCGATCGGAATGGCGATCGAGCTGCTCGCAGCGATCCCAAGCATCATTTACGGAATGTGGGGCCTGTTCGTCTTCGCACCCTTCATGGCCGCGCATGTCGAGCCGTGGCTCAACGACCATCTAGGTCCGCTGCCCGTGATCGGCGCGCTGTTCGCCGGCCCTCCGATCGGAATCGGTCTGCTCACCGCCTCGATCGTGCTGGGAATCATGATCATTCCGTTCATTTCGGCGGTCGCGCGCGATGTATTCAACGCTGTGCCGCCGTCGCTCAAGGAAGCGGCGGTCGCGCTCGGCTCGACGCGGTGGGAGATCCTCAGCCGCGTTACGCTGCCTTTCACGCGCTCGGCGATCGTCGGCGCGATCTTCCTGGGGCTGGGCCGAGCGCTCGGCGAAACGATGGCCGTCACCTTCGTGCTCGGCAACGCGCACGATTTATCCGCCTCGCTGCTGATGCCCAGCAACTCGATCGCCGCGGCGATCGCCAATGAGTTCACCGAAGCGGACACGGAGCTCTATCGCTCGTCGCTGATCGCGCTCGCCTTCCTGCTGTTCGTCGTCACCTTCCTCGTCCTCACCGCGGCCAAGTTGATGCTGATGCGGATCGGGCGGCTGCAGGGGAGGACGCACTGATGCGGCATCGGCGCAGGCTGGCGGACATGGTGGCGATGATGTTCGCCATGCTAGCGACCCTGTTTGGCTTGCTGTGGCTGGTGTGGATCCTGTGGACGACGCTTGCACAAGGCGCGGCCGCCTTGTCGCCGACATTGTTCACGCAGATGACTCCCCCGCCGGGAGCAGGCGGCGGCCTGCTCAACGCCTTTTACGGAAGCGCCGTGATGGTTCTGCTCGCGCTCCTCATCGGGACACCGGTCGGGATCGCCGCCGGCACCTATCTCGCCGAGCACGGCCGCCATTCGCGGCTCGCCTCGACCGTCAGCTTCATCAACGACATCCTGCTGAGCGCGCCCTCCATCGTGATCGGCCTGTTCGTCTATGAGCTGGTGGTGCGTCCGACCGGGCATTTCTCCGGGATTGCCGGTGCGCTGGCGCTGGCGATGATCCTGTTGCCGATCGTGGTCAGGACCACCGACGAAGCGCTCCGCCTCGTCCCGAACCCAATGCGCGAGGCGGCGTTCGCGCTCGGCGTTCCGGCGTGGCGCGTGACGGCGCAGATCATCTACAAGGCTGCGCTCAGCGGCATCGTCACCGGCGTGCTTCTCGGCCTCGCGCGCATTGCCGGCGAAACGGCGCCGCTGCTGTTCACTGCGCTCAACAATCAGTTCTGGAGCGCAAATATCTCCCAGCCGCTCGCCAACGTGCCTGTAGTCATATTTCAATATGCGATGAGCCCTTATGATGAATGGCATGCGCTCGCCTGGGCCGGTGCCCTGGTGCTCACGCTCTTCGTGCTCGGATTGAACCTGATGGTGCGCTTTTTCGCGCGCAGGGGGAGTGAATGATCGAAGTTCTGGAACGCCGCGCCGGAGACGCCGCGGCGCTGGTATCGCGGCCAAAGGTCGACGTGCGAAACCTCGACTTTTTCTATGGCAAGACCCAGGCGCTGAAGAGTGTCGACCTTTCCGTTCCGGCGAATGCCGTGACTGCCATCATTGGGCCGTCCGGCTGCGGCAAGTCGACGCTGCTCCGAACGATCAACCGTATCTACGAGCTGTACCCGGATCAGCGGGCCGAAGGCGAGATCGTCATTGATGGCCGTGACGTCCTCGACTCGCATTATCCACTATCGGCGCTGCGTCGCTCTGTCGGAATGGTGTTCCAGAAGCCGACGCCGTTCGCGACCACGATCCGCAAGAATGTCGCCTTCGCATTGTCCTATTACGAAAGACTGCCGAAACAGGAGCTTGCCGACCGGGTCGAGGACGCGCTTCGAAGGGCGGCGCTGTGGGATGAGGTCAGGGACAAGCTCGATGCGAGCGCGCTTTCGCTTTCCGGCGGGCAGCAGCAGCGTCTGTGCATCGCGCGCACCCTCGCCGTGCGTCCGGAGATCATCCTGCTCGACGAACCGACGTCGGCGCTCGATCCGATCTCGACGGCCAAGATCGAGGAGCTGATCCACGAGCTTCGCCGGCAGTTCACGATCGTCATCGTCACCCACAACATGCAGCAGGCGGCGCGGGTGTCGCAGCGCACCGCCTTCTTCCATCTCGGCGAGCTGATCGAGGTGGGAGACACGTCGCAGATCTTCACCAATCCCCACGTCCAGCGGACGCAGGACTATATTACCGGCCGCTACGGCTGATCGGAGCAGATGCATGCAGCAACCGCATGGACATACGTCGAAGGCATTCGACCAGGACCTTGCCGACCTTCGCAACCTCATCGCCGACATGGGATCGTTCGCCGAGGCTGCGATCGAGGAGGCGATGCGCTGCCTGGTCGAGCATGAGCAGCCCGCCGCTGAGCAGCTGGTCGAAGCGGACGTGCAGCTGGACGAGCTCGAGGCCGAAGCCGAGCGGCGCGTAGTCGAGCTGATCGCGCTGCGCGCACCGATGGCGGACGACCTCAGGGACGCGATCGCCTCGCTGAAGATCGCCGGAGTCGTCGAACGAATCGGCGACTATGCCAAGAACATCGCCCGTCGCGTGCGGCGTCTTCCCGAAACGGGGGATATCGAACCTCTGTCGCTGCTCCCCGAGATGGCGAAGATCGCCTCGTCGATGGTGCACGACGTGCTGAAGGCCTTCATCGAGCGCGATCCCGATCGCGCCAAGGCCGTTTGCCTGCGCGACGACGCGCTCGACGATTTCTACGAGAGCATCTTCCGGACGCTCCTCACCTACATGATGGAGAATCCGCAGAACATCGGCCCTTCCACGACGCTTCTGTTCGTCGCCAAGAATCTCGAGCGGATCGGCGACCACGCGACGAACATTGCCGAGATGGTCTACTACGCCGCGACCGGCGAGCGCCTCGCGGAATCAGAAGGCTAGAACGGGAAACGGCCCGGCAAAGCCGAGCCGTTCCGTTTGCGGCTGTGGTTCGGCGCTATTTGATATTTGATCCGACGTAGCTCTGGATCCGCTTCACCAGCGGTGCCGGAAGCGGGACGTAATCGAGGCTCTGCGCCTGCGGCTGCCCCTTCATCAACGCCCAGCTGAAGAACCTGCGCGCCGACACGCTCGCCGCCCGATTCTTCGGCTGCTTGTACATGAGCACGAACGTCGTCGCGGTGATCGGATAGGCATTCGGACCCGGCGCGTTGGTCATGACCAGGTTGAAGTCCTTGGCATGGTCCCAGTCGGCGGTTGCGGCCGCCGCAGCGAAGCTCTTCGCATTGGGCGCAACAAACCTGCCCGCGCCATTTTGCATTAGCGTGTACGGCATCTTGTTCTGGACGACATAGGCATATTCCACGTAGCCGATCGAATAGGGGATCTGTTTCACGTAACCGGCGACGCCTTCATTGCCCTTGCCGCCGATGCCGCCGTTCCATGCGACCGTCTTGCCTTCGCCGAACCTCGACTTCCAGCCGGGGCTCACCTGACTGAGGTAATGCGTGAAGTTGAAGGTGGTGCCAGAGTCATCGGCGCGGTGAACGGGCGTAATCGCCTTCGCCGGGAAGTGCAGGCCGGGATTGACCTTCGCAATCCTCGGGTCGTTCCAGTTCTTGATTTCGCCCGCGTAGATTGCCGCAAGCACGGGCCCGGTGAGCTTCACCTGCCCCGGGTGAGCGCCCGGTATGTTGATCACGGGCACCACCCCGCCGATCACCACCGGGAATTGGGCGAGGCGCGCGGCGGCCAGCTCTTCGCTCGCAAGCGGCTTGTCGGTTGCGCCGAAGTCGACGGTGCCCGCCTTGATCTGCGCGATTCCGCCGCCTGAGCCGATCGACTGATAGTTGATCTCGTCACCGCCGGCTTTCTTGAAGTCCGACGCCCATTTGGAGAGCACCGGATAGACGAAAGTTGAACCGGCCCCGGTGATGGTCGCGGCGGCAGGGCCGCTGAGCGCCAGACTGGTGGCTGCTGCGAAATAGATGATCGAACGAGTGCACAGGTTCATTTGAAAGCCCCCAAGGCTGAATGGACCGGGCACCTGCCGCGGCCTCAGCTCGACGATTACGCGTGATCAGTGATTGCCGCGTGACGGCGGCATTGCGGATTTGTTGCGGGCTTTGCCGCCAACACATTCTCGACCGTCACAAAAGTGAAATCATCGCGTCAACGAGCTGACCTTCAGCCTGGCTACCCGAATCATAGTAGAAGAACGGCATCGGGGACGTTCCGGTGCAGCGGAACCCATGGGGGAAGGAAAGCAGAATGAAATCGAAGTTTGCTGTTGCGCTCCTGGCGACGAGCGCGCTCGCTGCTGTGACTCTGGCGAGCGGGCCTGCCGAAGCAAAGGCGCACAGGCACAGCGCGGATCCTCGCGATGCCGAAATCCAGGAGCTCAGGGCGCAAGTCAAAGCATTGACCGCGCGACTCGATGCCGATGAAGCCGCGCAGCAAACGGCGGCCCAGGCAGCCCAGGCCGCACAGACTCAAGCCGCGAACGCGCAGGCCGCGGCGACCGCAGCACAGAATCAGGCAACGGCGGCGCTCGGTCAGTCACAGGCTGCGCAGGTCCAGGCCGCCTCGGCTGAAAAGGCTGTGCCGCCGCTCGAAAAGGCGCTCAAATCCGGCTGGTTCGCGAATACGACCATCAGCGGCAAAGCGTTCCTCAACGTCAGCAACATCCATCAGACCTCGACCGATCTCCTCGGCCGGACGACGGAGAATGTGCAGAACGGCACGCAGACCGAGCTCAAGCGGTTCTACATTGGAGTCGACCACAAGTTTAACGACGTCTTCTCGGCCAACATCACGACCGACTTCCGCTACAACGCCAATGGCACCAGCAAGGATGTCCTCGTCTACGTCAAGAAGGCCTATCTCCAGGCGAAGCTGAACAACGCCTTCGCGGTCCGTGTCGGCGCCGCCGACCTGCCGTGGGTGCCGTTCGTCGAGGGAATCTACGGCTACCGCTTCGTCGAGAATACGCTCATCGACCGCACCAAGTTCGGAACCTCTTCCGATTGGGGCGTGCATGTGCTCGGCTCGTTCGGCCCGAACAATCTGGTCAGCTACCAGGTCTCGGCGATCAACGGGGCCGGGTACAAGACGCTTTCGCGAAGCTCGAACACCGTTGATCTCGAGGGCCGGGTAAGCGTCAATCCGGTGAAGCCGATCACGATCGCTGTCGGCGGCTATTCGGGCAAGCTCGGCAAGAGCAACGACACGGTCAACGTCAATCATCGAGCAACCCGGTGGGACGCGCTAGCCGCCTACACCAACAAGCGAATCCGCGCGGGCGTCGAGTATTTTGCGGCGACGAACTGGAACAATATCACCACGGCTCCGCTGCCGAACCCGGCGCCATTCACTCCCAATGACAGGTCTCATGGCTGGTCGGCATTCGGCTCGTTCGCCTTCACTCCGAAAATCTCGCTGTTCGGCCGCTATGATTGGGTGAAGCCGACGCGGGTGGTCCTCGCGGCAACGCAGGGGGCGCCGCGCGACCGCTACTTCAACGTCGGATTGAACTACAAGCCGATCAACCCGATCGACCTCGCGCTCGTCTACAAGCACGAGCGCACCGACCATGGGTTCCTGAGCAGTTCCAACGGCACGATCGGCGGACTCGACCACGGCAGCTACGACGAGGTCGGCCTGTTCGGGCAGCTCGTCTTCTAACAAGCCTTTCGGACCTCTCTCTCCCCTCTCCGAAAGGCAGGCCTCCTCGCAAGTTGCGGGGGGCCTCTATTTTGCGACGTTGCCGACGAGCGGCGGCTCCTCTAAGCGCGAGCACACAAGTCAGGGGAAGCTATGTTCAACTGGTTCCAGGCCCTCCTGCCGAGGACCGGCGATTTCTTCGGCATGTTCGAGAGGCACGCGGCGACGCTCGTCGCGGCGGCCGGGGCGCTCCAGGAGCTGGTCGACGGCAATTCGGCGCCGACCGAGCAGATCGCCGAGATCAACCGGCGCGAGCATGAAGCCGACGACATCATCCGCCAGGTACTCCGGACAGTCCGGCAGACCTTCCTGACGCCATTCGACCGCGGCGCGATCACCTCGCTGATCGGCAAGATGGATGACGCGATCGATGAGATGCAGGACACGGCGCGCGCTATCTCGCTTTACGAGCTGACGAGCTTCGAGCCCGAGATGAAGCGGATGGTGAAGATCATCAGCGAAGCCGCCGATTTGACGCAGCAGGCGATCCCGATGCTTCGTGACATCAGCCGCAACGGCGCGAAGATCCACACGGTCACCGAGCAGATCGTCCACCTCGAAAGCGACGCCGACGTGGTTCACGCGGCGGGCCTCAAGAAGGCGTTCCAGCAGCATTCGGGCAACCCGATGCAGTTCATGGTCGCGCGCGAGATCTACAAGCATCTGGAGCGGATCACCGACGCCTTCGAGGATGTCGCGAACGAGATCGACGGCATCGTCATCGACCACGCCTGAACGGGGCGAACCAACATGTATCATCTTGCACTGCCGCTGCTGATCGGACTGATCGCGGTCGCTCTGGCGTTCGATTTCCTCAACGGGCTGCACGACGCGGCGAACTCGATCGCGACGGTGGTCGGAACGCGACTGCTGAAGCCCGTGTGGGCAGTGGCCTTCGCCGCCTTCTTCAATTTCGCGGCTTACTTCCTCGCCTTGAAATGGCCCTCGCTGCACAACGTGGCGGACACGATCGGCAAGGGCCTGATCAACAAGGATGTGGTCACTCCGGCGGTGGTGTTCGGCGCGTTGATCGGCGCCATGTTCTGGAACGTCGTGACCTGGCTCAAAGGGATTCCGTCCTCATCGAGCCACGCGCTGGTCGGCGGCATCGTCGGCGCCGGAGTCGCCCATGCGGGGTTCCCGAGCGTTCAGTGGCTGGGGCTCAACAAGACGCTGATCGCGATCGTCCTGTCGCCTCTGCTCGGCCTGATCCTGACGATGGCGATCATGCTTCTGACGAGCTGGCTCGGGGTCCGAGCGAGTGCGCGCGGCGCCGAGCGGACCTTCCGCGGGTTGCACCTGGTTTCGTCGGGAACGCTGTCGCTCAGCCACGGCCTTAACGATGCGCAGAAGACCATGGGGCTGATCACCGTGCTTCTTTATTCGACCGGCTATCTGCAGGGGCATTTCGCGGTGCCGAACTGGGTGGCGCTGAGCTGCTACATCGCGATGGGTCTCGGCACGCTGACCGGCGGCTGGCGAGTGATCGAGACGATGGGCACGCGGATCACGAAGCTCTCACAGCACCAGGGCTTCAGCGCGTCCGCGGGCGCATCGGTGATGCTGTTCGCAGCCTCGTGGCTCGGAATCCCGGTCTCGACGACCCACACGGTGACCGGCTGCGTCATTGGCGCGGGTGCGGCTCGGCGAGCGTCCGCGGTGCGGTGGGGGATCGCGGGAGACGTCGCGATCGCGTGGGTGATCACCATTCCGGCCTCGGGGATGGTGGCGGCGATCTTCTACTGGCTGATCAGCGCCGATTTCGTGCGCGCGGGAATCGTCATTGCGGCGATTGCGCTGCTTGGATGGTTGAGCAGCCGGGTGGCGCAGCGCCACTTGCCGCGAGGAGAGAGCGCATGAACGCTCGACTGACCGTCGCCCTGCTGTCGCTGTTCGCGCTCGGCGCCGCGCAGCCGCCGCACGTGAACATGCAGCGGATGAGCGACATCACGAACGTGCTCGCGTCCGACGCATTCCAGGGACGCGCGCCGGGCACGCCGGGCGAGGAAAAGACGATCCCCTACCTCATCGAGCAGTTCAAGGCGGCGGGGCTCGAGCCCGCTGGCGAGAACGGCGGCTGGACCCAGACCGTCCCGATGATCCACACCCAGCTCAAAGCGCCGGTCAACCTGTCGGTGACGCAGGCCGGCCAGACGCTGCCGCTCAACTTCCCCGACGACGTCTATCTCGGCACGCGCCAGCCGGTGGACCGGGTGCGCATCGCGAACGCGCCGATGGTGTTCGTCGGATACGGCGTGACGGCGCCGGAACGCGGCTGGGACGATTTCAAGGGCGTCGACCTCCACGGCAAGGTCGCGGTGATGCTGGTCAACGACCCCGACTTCGAAGCAGCGCCGGGCGAACCGGTCGCGGGCAAGTTCGGCGGCAAGACCATGACCTATTACGGCCGCTGGACCTACAAATATGAGGAAGCGGCAAGGCGCGGCGCGATTGCGGCACTCGTCGTGCACGAGACGGATGCCGCGGGATATCCGTGGAAAGTTGTGAAGAGCCCGGCGGGCGAGGGCTATGCGATTCCGACACCGCCGGGGCAGGCGGGTCCGGTATTGCTGGAAGGCTGGATGCAGCAGCCGGTCGCCGCGGCGCTGTTGAAGCGCGCGGGTTACGACTACGACACCGTGAAGCGTGAGGTGCGAACGACCGCGTTCCGGCCCATCGACCTCAAGGCGAACCTGTCCGCGGACATTCCCGTGACCGTCGCGCACATCACCAGTCGCAATGTGCTCGGCAAGATCACCGGCACCACGCATCCGAACGAGATCGTCAGCTATGGCGGCCACTGGGACGCCTACGGCATCGGGCCTGCGGACGCGCAGGGGCGGACGATCCGGCCGGGCGCGGCGGACGATGGGCTGGGTCTCGCGGCGATGCTCGAGGATGCGCGGCTCTTCGCGCACGGGCCGCGGCCGCAGCGGACCTTGCTGTTCGCCGCCTGGACCGGCGAGGAGCGGGGGCTGCTCGGATCGGAATATTATGCCGAGCATCCGCTCTTCCCGATGGAGACGACGGTCGCCAACCTGACCTTCGACACGCTGCAGTGGAACGGGCCCGTCAAGGATGCGGTGCTCGTCGGCAGGGGTCAGAGCAGCGATATGGAGGGCCTGCTCGCCGATGCAGCGAAGGCGCAGGGCCGCTACGTCACCGACGAGAACCATCCCGAGCGCGGGCTGTTCTACCGCGCGGACCATTTCTCGTTCGCCAAGCGCGGGGTGCCGGTGCTTCTCGATATGGCGCTGTCCGGCGCCTACGATATGGTGAACGGCGGCAGACCGGCAGGCGAGCGCTGGCTCGAGAGCTTCACCTCCACCTGCTATCACCAGACCTGCGACAGCTGGTCGCCGACCTGGAATCTGCAGGGCGCGGCGCAGGAGGCGGAGCTGTTCTATGCGATCGGCGCGCGGCTCGCGAACAGCCGTGAATGGCCGCAGTGGAACGCGACTTCCGAGTTCGCGAAGGTGCGCGCGCAATCGGCCGGCGCGCGCGCCCAGCCTGCTGGAAAGGGCGAGCGCGGGCGCTAGGCCGAAGGTTGCGCGCTTGTCACTCGACTGACGCGCGCCGTTGCCGCAAGTTAGCGCCGTGCGGGGGCACCTCATCATCCTGGCAAGCGTCGGGCTGGCGCTGGCAAGCGCGGCAGCGGCCGACGAGCAGCCGATCTGCGCCGACCGGCCGGGCAAGTCGACTCCGGCGTGCACGGTGCCCAAAGGCCACTGGCAGATCGAGACCGGCTTCGCCGACTGGTCGCTGCAGAAGGACGGCGGCGAGCGCGACACATCGCTGGTGATCGGCGAGACTACGATCAAATATGGGCTGACCGACTCTTCCGATCTCGAGGTGGACGTCACGCCGTGGCAGCGCGCGACCAGCCGCGGTCCAGGCTTTCACGAGAGCGCGACGGGGATCGGCGACGTGAGACTGATCTACAAGCAGATGCTGACTCGAGGAGACGCGGCGCTGCAGGTCACGGCAATGCCGTTCGTGAAAATCCCGACCGCGCGGCGCGCACTGGGCAACGGCAAGCTCGAAGGCGGGCTGCTCGTCCCAATCGACTATGCCATCGGCAAATCGCCGTTCAGCATCGAGCTGACGCCGGAGGTGGATTGGGCGGCGGATGCCGACGGGCACGGGCACCATGCCGCGATGGTGCAGGTCGCGAGCCTCGGCTGGCAGGCGACCGAAAAGCTCAACCTTTCGGCGGAAATCTGGGGGCAGTGGGACTGGGACCCGAGCGGCACCACGCGGCAGGCGAGCGCCGACGGAGCGGTGGCTTATCTGCTGAGCAACGATGTGCAGCTGGATACCGGCGCGAATTTCGGGTTGAACCGGGTTACGCCGGATGTGGAACTGTACGGGGGCGTGTCGCTGCGGTTCTAATGGCTGCTTAGGGTGGAAAGGAGACATTGACGATCTGGCACCAAGTCGCGAACGTGCCGTCGTGTTAATCATCGGGACCATCTTAGGCGGCCTCGGAGTCGCAGCGATCACTCTGCTCCTCCTTCAACAAGCCGACAGAGGCATTTGGTATCAAACCTGTCTTTTCCGCAGCATTGTGACGAAGGGCGATGCCAGCGAACTCAACAAAGCTCACCAGAACCCTTTCTTAGTGCCGACAAAGATTCTGCCTGCCCTACTCGCCGCCGTCGGCGCAGGATGGTCGTTCATCGCTCACGGTGGGCTTTCTGGTTTAGCTTTGGCGCTTTTCGGCATTGCCGTTTTCAGCATCGCCTCGACCATTCATGCCCATCGGGCGCTCAGAAAACTGAACCTCCGCTAGTGGCAGCTTTGGGTCGAAAGCACGCATTCGCTTCCCGCTTCACACCGGCCCGCTGACCGACACGTTCGCGCCATCGGCGTCGCGGATCTGGGCGATGTGGACTCCGTGCATTTCCTTGGGCTCACGGGTGAAGTGGACGCCGAGCTCTTCGCGGCGGGCGTAGAATTCGCCGAGATTGTCAGCGGCGAAGCCTAGCTCGACTCCTCCGGCGGGATTGTCGTCGGACGCGGGGTGCAAAGCGAGCACGGTCTCGCCGGTCGCGAACTCGGTCCAGAAGGGCGACTGGAACTTGAGCTCGAGGCCGAGCTTGTCGCGGTAGAAGGCGATCGCCTGGTCCATGTCGGCCACATATTTGATCGCGTAGTTCAGCCGCATCGTCTTTCTCCTATTTGGGCAGGAGCGCGTAGGCCCTTCGGAAAGCGTGTGTCTCCGCGGCAGTGAAGGCGGTGTTTGGTCCCCGCGGAGCGATGTCCGGGACTCCGGTCACGAAATAAGCAATCCCGACTCCGCGCGCACGATCGATCCACAGGCCGCCCTTCATTCCATACGCATCTCCGGCATGGCCGACGAGCGTTCGGCCGCCTGTGCCCATGTCGTCGGCGCAGCCGTGGACCGGAGTTGGGACCTGCTGCGTCGCGTGGCCGTAGCTGCAGTAGAAGCCGCCGTCGGTGACGCCGTTGCTTCCGTTGAAGCGCCAGACCTGGCTGAACAGGGTCTCGACCGACTGCGGCGTAAGGATCTGGATGCCGTCGAGCGTTCCGTTGTTGAGCAGCATCCGGCCGATCCGCGAGAGCCCGCGCGCGGAAATCCGCAGACCGCCCTGCGGCGCGAACAGTGAACCGTTCTCGCCCGCTTTCCACAGGCCGAGGTCGCACGGCTGCCCGTCCTTCACGAACACGGGGCAGTCAGGGCGCTTGCCGTGGAGGTCGTCCTTCACCGGCTTGCCGTTCTGGTCGAGCTCGACCGCGCGAGCCACCGTCGCATCGCTGCACGTCGGCCAATTGTAGCAGGCGTCGAGCCGCATTGGCTCGAGCACGTTGTGGCGCATCCAGATGTCGAAGCGCTCGCCGGTGACCTTCTCCACGATCGAGCCGACGATCGGGAAATTGAGGTTGGTGTAGCGGAAGTAATTGTCGCAGGGGCCGTGCTGCGGGTCCCAGTTCTTCGGATCGGCCATCTCCTGCTGCAGCGAGCCGCCCAAGGGAATGACATAATCGTCGTCATGCTCGCGCACCGACGCGGTATGCGACAGCAGCATCCCAAGCGTGATCGGGCGGTCGGGGAAATATGGGTTGCGCAGATTCCAGCCGAGCCACTTCGAGACGTCGCTGGTGAGGTCGAGCTTGCCCACTTCGACGAGCTTCATGACTCCGATCGTAGTGCCGAGCTTGCTCACCGACGCGACTCGCACTGGATCGTCGGGCGTCACTCGGCGGCCGGACTGCGGGTCGGCGATGCCGTCGGCGAAGCTCGCGATCTCATGCGTTCGGTCGAAGGCGACTCCGACCTCGGCGTTCACCGGCGGCGGCGCCAAGCGGATCGAGGTGCACGCGCCGAGCGCGAGAGCGAAAGCGATTACGACAAGCCGCATGGTTTCAGCTTATGCTGTTGTAAGCCGGAGCGCCATCGCTAGGCTTCGACCGTTGAGAGGGAGCCCGCTTTGCGTATCATGATCATTGCCGCGGCGGTCCTTGCCGCTTCGCCCGCCGTCGCGAAAGCGCCGACACCCGCGCAGCTGGAAATGGAGACCTGGCGAGCGTTCCAGGCGAAGCGTGTGGCCGAGATCAAGTCGCTGTTCGCGGCGGATTTCGTCGGCGTCTATGCTGACGGCACGCACAACCTCGCGCGTGAATTGCAGAGCCTCAACCAGGTTACGATCAAGGACTACCGCATCGCAAATCTACAGAGCCATGCCGAGGATGCTGACGACGTGATGCTGACCTACAGCGCCGACGTTCGCCTGCTGGTCGGGAAAAAGGAGGTCGCGCAGCGTCTGTGGACGGCGTCACTGTGGCATTTCGACGGACGCCGCTGGCTGTGCACGTACCACACCGAGATCAAGGCGAAGTAGCGCCGCTTCATTCGCGATAGGCGGGCAGCGACCAGCCGCGGGCGATGGCGCCCCCGCGGAGCGCGAAGCCCGCGACGAGCGCGATTGCTGCCGCTGGCCACACTGCGAGGCCCAAGAGAATGAGCGCGAAGAACAGCGCAGCGGAGAGCGCAGCCGGAGTCACGTAGAGCTCGCGGCGCATCAGGACGGATGGCTGTCCGGCAAGAACGTCGCGGATGATTCCTCCGGCGCAGGCGGTGAGCACGCCCATGACGAATGCAGGCATCGGAGCCACTCCATAACCGAGCGCCTTGGCAGCACCGTAGGTCGCATAAGCGGCCGTGCCCGCGGCATCGAACCACAGGAGCGCCCGACCGGCGAAGCGACGGCGGCTTGCGATCCACACCAGCAGCGCCGCCGCAATACAGATCACCAGCGTTCCATTCGTATGCACCCAGAATACCGGCGCACCGATCAATAGGTCGCGCAAGGTGCCGCCGCCGACTCCCGTCACCACCGCAAAGAAGACGAAGGTCACGAAGTCGAGCCTGCGCTCTGCCGCGACTAGCGCACCGGAGATCGCGAACACGGCGATCCCGAAAGAGTCGAGGAGGACGAGCGCGGTTGGGTTCATGACTTCAACGGCCTACATAGACTGCATGGCGGACGACACGAAAACCGGGGCGATTCCGACGCTCGAAGACTGGCAACACTGGACGCTGGTGATGGGCCGCGCGCAGCAAATGCTGATGGAATATTGGGCCGAGCAGATGAAGACCGGCCAGGCGATGCCGCCGGCGTTCGGCTTCGGCGAGCAGGCGGGTGCGGCCGACCCGATGGCGCTGATGACCGCGGGCGCGCAGGCGTGGGTGAAGGGGCTGGAGAGCTGGGGCAAGATGCTCGGGGGCGCAGCCGCTGCGCCTGCGGCCGAGAAGAAGGACCGCCGGTTCGCCGCGCCCGAGTGGAGCGAGAACCCGATCTTCGACACGATCAAGAACAGCTATCTGCAGATTTCGGACCAGCTGCTCGGGACGGTCGACCAGATCGACAATATCGACCCGGATACTCGCGAGCGACTGCGGTTCGCGACCAAGAGCTTCGTCGACGCGATGAGCCCCTCGAACTTCGCGCTGACCAATCCGCAGGTGCTGAAGCGGACGATGGAGACCCGGGGCGAGAACCTCCTCAAGGGTCTCGCCAATATGCTCAAGGACATTGCGGCCGGGCAGTTGACGCAGACGAAACCCGGCGTGTTCGAGGTCGGGCGCAACCTGGCGACGACGCCGGGCAAGGTGATCAAGCAGACGCCGCTCTACCAGCTGATCCAGTACACGCCGACGACGGACGCGGTGCTGAAGACGCCCGTCGTGATTTTCCCGCCGTGGATCAACCGCTTCTACATCCTCGATCTTTCCCCTGAGAAAAGCTTCGTCAAATGGTGCGTCGACGAAGGCATCAGCCTGTTCATGGTGAGCTGGAAGTCGGCGGACGAGAGCATCGCCGACGCGACGCTCGACGATTATGTGCTGAAAGGCCAGGTCGATGCGATCGATACGGTGCGCGACCTGCTCGGCGTGGAGGGCGTGCATGCGATCGGCTATTGCGTCGCGGGCACCACGCTCGCGGCGACGCTCGCATACCTCCAGGCGAAGGGTGAGCAGGAGAAGGTCAAGTCTGCGACCTTCCTGACCGCGCAGGTCGACTTCACGGAAGCGGGCGATTTGAAGCTGTTCACTGGGCCGGAGACGATGGGCCTGCTCGAGCAGCTGACGGCCGAGAAGGGCTATCTCGACGGCCGCTACATGGCCGCGACCTTCAACCTGCTGCGCGGGCGCGATCTCATCTGGAACTACGTCGTCAACAATTACCTGCTGGGCGAGGAGCCGCCGCCATTCGACCTGCTCTACTGGAACAGCGACACGACCAACCTGCCGGCGGGGTGGCACCGCGCCTATCTCGAGGGCCTCTACAAGGGCAACAAGCTGGCAGAGAAAGGCGGCATCAAGATCGCGGGCACTGCGGTCGACATCGATAGTGTAAAGACGCCGACCTACGTCCAGGCCGGGCGCGAGGACCATATCGCGCCGCCGCAGAGCGTGTGGAAGATCATGAACCATTTCGCGGGGCCGAAGCGGTTCGTGCTCGCCGGCTCCGGCCATATCGCCGGTGTCGTGAACCCGCCGGCAGCGCAGAAGTACCAGTAGTGGGTCAACGACAAGCCGTGCGACACGCTCGAGTCGGGCGGAGAAGGCGCGGCGGAGCACA
>JABFXK010000193.1 GCA_013361785.1 Sphingomonas sp. | reverse complement strand
GCAAGAGTGCTGTGCATGGTCGTGTCTCCCTTATCTGAGGCGCCGCAGGAGGCGGCGCGAAGGAGCCCGTCCGACCCGGCCAAGCCGTCTCCCGCACCGAGGCGAAGCCGAGGACAACCCCCGGTCGAGGCCGGCGCGGGCAGCCCGAAGGGCAACACGGGCCGATGCCCGGCGGGTTGCGGGGATGCGGCGCCGGGTCAGGGCCTCTCCCGCGCCGTCTGCGCGTACTCTGAGGCGCGGCGCAGTGCGGAAGCCCTCACGCACAATGTGCCGCCGGCGGTCAGCGCGACCAGAACGACCACCAGCGCTGCTCCCGCCGTTCGAGCGCGCGATCGAACTTGCGCAATGCCCTGCCTAGCAGGCGTTCGACGCGGCGCTCGCTGAGACCGAGCCTTGCCGCGATCTCCTCGTTGCGCAGCCGGTGGCCGGCGCTGAGCACGAGGATCTCGCGCTCCAGCGGCGACAAGCGGGCGGCAGCGCGCGCGACGCGCTCGACCTCCGCCCGTCCGGCGCAGACATTCTTGCGACGCAGTCTCATGGATGCCTGAGCGGGATGCCGCCTATGTGGGGAACGCCCCAGCCGACGCAGCCGGGCGCGACGGCGACTGGAACGAAGATCTCGTCAATGGCCCAGCGGGCGCGCCGTTCGGAGACCATCGCCCAGGTGAGGCCTTCGGGCAGCCGATAGACCTGCTCCAGATAGGAGCGCTCGATTTCGGTCGGCATTGCAAGCTCCCTTCTCGGCACGGGTCGGGGGCGGCGGGGAATCCGGGCGACGATCCGTTCCGGCTCACGGCCGGCTGCAATCGCGGCGGATAGTGGGGTGCGCCTGCATGTCCCGTTGGACGCACCCTGCGCGCGCTTTTCACTAGGTCCGGTGCGCCGCCCCCGGCCGGTGGCGAGGATGGGCGGCCCTCACCCTCCCGGGAGAGCCGCCCCGAGGAACAGCCCGGGAGACTTCAGGCCGCTTCCTCGATCTCGTCTGCGTGCGGATCGCGTTCGTCCTCCGCTGCAGTCGGAGGCGCGACCTCCGCTTCGCGGGCGTCGTCCTCGGGCGCGACCGGCACTTCCTGGTTGCCGAAGCGCATGGCCTGCGGGACCCAGGCAACCGCCGCCTCCTTGACCTCGAGCTCCGCAATGAAGTCGCCGGAAAAGATGCGCTCGCAGGCCTGGGCGAGCTCGGCCTTCTTCGCCCTGGCATAGCGTTCGGCGAGAGCTGGGCCGCCGACCTCCGCAAGCGCCGCGAGAGTCACGCTCTTGGGCACGCGGTCGAAGTAATTGGTGCCGGTCGGCCGCCACCAGCGGGCGACGTCGATCCCGAGCAGCTCACCGAGATGGTCGTGGAAGGCGCACGCCCGCTCGCCGGTCAGGTTTGCACTCGCCTCGAGCGTCCGCGCCACGGCATGGCCGAGCCAGGCCGCGCGTGCCTCTTCCGGAAGGGCGCGGAAGGCATCGAAGCGCTCCGCGCGCGACGATCCCTCGGTCCAGCTCCGGTCGAGCGCTTCCGTCGCTTCACTTGCCACGATCGTCGCCGACGCTCCGGGGGTCTTGAAGTCCAATACGGGATTGGACGGCGGCGATGCGACCAGCGACGAGCCGCATTTGTCGCTGGAGTAATGCACATTGCGATCGACCATCAGGAAGATTGCAACGTCCAGCGCGAAGGCGGGATCGGCGGCGACATGCACGGCGAGGATGTCGCGCCGCTGCATGGCAAGCTCATCTACGAGTCGTCGCGACAGACCGCCGGATCGCGCGGTCTGGACGTTGTCCTCGCCGCTGGAGGGATCGTCGTCATCGTCGGCTGCCGAGTCGTCACCGCCCGCGACCTCGGTGTAGAAGCTCGTGTCGAGCTTCGGCCGGCCCTGGTCGTCGAGAAGCAGGAACGCGCCGACCGTCGCCTTGAGTTCGTCGGGGATGACGGGCGGCTTGTTGACGATCGCGTCGATCGCCTGGTCGAGCTCGCGAACCTTCGTTTCGGCTTCAGCCCGAGCGGCATCGTCGGTTGCCTCGTCCTCCAGCAGGTCGACCAACCCTCCGATCTCCTCCTCGAATTCGTCGACGCGCGCCGATTCCTCGTCGGTAAGCGGCGGAGCTTCGACCGGCACGCGGCGCAGCCCTTCGGTCGCGAAATAGCCGATGTGCCCGTCGAGCGTCGGCCGGACGAAGGCGAGGCCCTGCTCTGCGGAGGTCGCGGCGGCGAGCGCGTCCATCTTCTCGCAGGCGAGGCGTTCGACCAGTGCGACATCGAGCCAGCGCGCGGCATCTTCCTCTGAGAACAAGTCACGCTCGATGCGGCCGCCGGCGGCGACATAGGCCTCCTCGCCCACGAACCGCGCGCGGCGATCGGTTGCGGCTATCGTCGCCTGGGTCATCATCCGGCGGATGCTGTCCGGGTGGACGTAGCCATAGCCGCGGCCCATCTGCTCGAACACGTAGATCTGGCGCTCCTGGTCGGGCGTTGCGGCATAGGCCTTGGCGACATCGAGGCTGATCTCACCCGCGCCGAGCGCCTCGAAAATGGCTGGAGCGAGGTTAGCGAGCCGAAGCCGCCCCTCGACGAACCGGACTGTCAGCCCGAACCGGCGGGCGACGGCTTCCGCATCCGAGCCCTGTTCGACGAGTGCCGAAAAGGCGAGGCATTCGTCGGCGGGGTTCATCGCGAGCCGCTGGAAGTTCTCGGCGAGGCTCGCCTCCTGGGCCGAACCCTTGTCGATGACGAGGCAGCAGACCTCATGGTCGGCAGCGAGCTTGCCCTCGTCGGCCAGGCTTTGGAGCGCGCGGCGGCGGCGCTCGCCGGCCTCGACCGCGAAGCAGCCGCGTGGCTTGGCGGCGCTGGTGACGACGAGATTCTGGAGCAGGCCGCGTGCCTCGATGTCGGCCCTGAGCTCGGCATCGGCCTGAGGATCGCTCGAGCGCCGCACGTTGCGCGGGCTGGCGACGAGCTTGTTGAGCGGAATGGTCTTGATCATCAACGGTCTCCGGATGAGAGCCGGTGCGGCCTTTCCGCACCCGTCGCTCACCCGGCCTCCGCTACCTCTTCTCTCTCCTATCGATCGGTCGTTGGGCTTGGTCGACGCGCGGCGGATTGCTTCGGACTGTCGCGGCGGCCCGAACCAGCAGGATCCCGGCCGCGATAGATGTGGTGTAGCGCGTGGACGCCAAACCGCTGGGCGAAGGACCAGAGGTTCCAGACGCCGATCCGGCAGCTTCAGTCAGCCGTGATCTGGCGCAGCCATGCGATGGCGTAAGGTTCTTCGTTCGCCCGAAAGTATCTGAGCTTTGCTTTGAAGATCGGGACGGCCGCATAGGTCGACCATTGGTGCCAGCGCCTGTCTCCGACCACCGCAATCTTGGAAAAGCTGCTTCTGTGGCGAAAATCGAACCGCAAGTCCCTGAGAAGCGCCGTCAGGCTCCAGCCCTTGAACCGTCTCAAGTCGAGCAGCAGCGGAATAGGAGCGCCTCACCTCGCCAGCTCCCGCACCAAGCCTGCTTCGAACGGGTCATAGTCCTCAGGCGCAAGGCAACCGTCGGCGCGAACGCGGATGTAGCTGGGCTCAGAAAGATCAAGAGTGAGCAAATTGCAGTGGCCAAGGTGGGCTCAAGGCCGCGCCGTCAATCGCTGAGCAGTCGGCGCTCGATTGCCAAGGTCGGATGCCCTTCATGGCGCCGCGGCGAGCGCGTCGCATTGCCCGGGCTTTGCGCTCCCAGGGTGACCGGGCTTCACTTCACCTCGGAAACGACCGACCGCGCCGGCCGGTCGCCTTCCGGCTGATCGACTTTGGCCAGCGGACTGACGGCAGGCGCATTGAGCACGCTTCCGTCTGGCTGGAACTGCGATCCGTGGCACGGGCAATCCCAGCATTTCTCGAAGCTGTTCCAGTGGACGATGCAGCCGACATGGGTGCAGACGGCGCTGCACTCGATGATCGAACCGTCTTCAGCGCGATAAACGGCATGCTTGGCGAGGCCGCGCCTGACGATGGCGCCCTCGCCGGGCCTGATCTCGTCGACGCTGTCGACCTCGCCGCCCTCGACATATTCCGCAAGGTTGGCGACCACCGGCCCCTGGCCCTTCACATATTCGGCGAGCGCATAGCGGCTCGAAGGCTTGCGGTGCGGGTCGAACAACCTGGCGAACCGCGCATCCTCATTGCCGTAGAGGGCGATGAAGTTGAGCGCTCCGGCGACGCTGTTGGTCATCCCCG
>JABFXK010000082.1 GCA_013361785.1 Sphingomonas sp. | reverse complement strand
GGCGAGCCGGATCCCGTTCGACCTGGGCATCATCCGCTCGCACTATGTCGGCAGGACATTTATCCAGCCGAGCCAGGAAGTGCGGCACCTCGGGGTCAAGCTGAAGCACAACGCCAACAGCGCGCTCGTCGACGGCAAGAGCATCGTCCTCGTCGACGACTCGATCGTCCGCGGCACGACCTCAGTCAAACTGGTGCAGATGATGCGCGATGCCGGCGCTCGAGAGGTGCACATGCGCATCGCTTCCCCGCCGACGCGGCACAGCTGCTTTTACGGGGTGGACACGCCCGAGCGTGCGAAGCTGCTTGCTGCCCAGATGAGCGTCGAAGAGATGCGCAACTACATCAATGCCGACAGCCTCGCCTTCGTCTCGATCGAAGGCCTCTACCGTGCGCTGGGGCAGGAGCGGGACGAGACGCGTCCGCAGCGCTGCGACGCCTGCTTCACCGGCGCTTACCCGACGAGCCTCACCGACGTGTCGGAGACCGACAAGGGCGTGCCGCTGTCTTTGGTCGCGAGCCGCTAGCCGCTACAGGCGGCGTCCATGAGTGATTCGAACGCTCTTGAGGGAAAGCTTGCGCTCGTCACGGGCGCGTCACGCGGGATCGGCGCCGCGACGGCCGAGGCGCTCGCAGCTGCAGGCGCTCACGTGATCCTCGTCGCCCGCACGGCGAACGCGCTCGAGGAGGTCGAGGACCGAATCCACCAGGCCGGCGGAACGGCGACAATCGCCCCGCTCGACCTCACCGAGGGCGAGAGCATTGGCAAGCTCGCGGTCGCTGTTGCGGAGCGCTGGGGAAAGCTGGACGTGCTGGTCCTTAATGCGGCGATGCTGGGTTCGCTGACTCCGGTGCAGGACATCGACCCGAAGGAATATTCGCGGCTCCTTAGTCTCAACCTGCTCGCCAACCAGGCGCTGATTGCCGCTTTCGATCCGCTGCTCAAGACGGCCGAAAGAGCGGAGGTGGTCGCGGTGACCTCGTCCGTCGGCGCCGAGCCGCGCGCCTTCTGGGGCGCCTACGGTTCGTCGAAAGCGGCGCTGGAGAGCCTGCTTGGCGCCTATGCCGACGAGACCGAGTATACGGGCCGTATCCGCGTCCACATCGTTGATCCCGGGGCGACGCGCACCCGAATGCGCGCACTCGCCTTTCCGGTCGAGGAGCCCGAGAGCGTCAAACCGCCCGAATTCGTTGCAAGGGCGATCGTCGAGCGGCTGACCGGCGAATCCTCGACGGGCGAAAGGATTCGGGTGGAGGCGTAGCGAACATCGGGAACCCTTTCGCCGCCATCGTCATCAAATCGGCCGGCAACAACAGGGAGGATCCCATGACACGCACTGCTCTCCTCATCGCCGCTGCAAGCGCGCTCGCAGTCTCGGCGCCCGCTGCTGCGGCGGGACCGACGGATCCGCAGATCGCCCATATCGCCTACACCGCGGGCAACCTCGATATCGCCGCGGGAAAGCAGGCGCTGAAGATGTCGCACAACCGTGCGGTCCGCGACTTCGCCCAGGAAATGGTGCGCGACCATACCGCCGTGAACAAGAAGGCGCTCGCACTGGTGAAGAAGCTGCACGTGACGCCGCAGGCGAACCCCACCAGCGCCGGCCTGACCAAGGCGGCTAACGCCGAACGGGCGAAGCTCAGCAAGCTTCGCGGCGCCGCGTTCGATCGCGAATATCTGAATAGCGAAGTCGCCTATCACAAGACGGTCAATGCTGCGCTCGCCTCGACCCTGATCCCGTCAGCCCACAACGGCGAGCTCAAGTCGCTGCTCCAGACGGGACTGACGCTGTTCAAAGAGCATCAGGCGCACGCCGAAATGCTGGCGGCGAAGCTGAAATGAGCTCTCTCCCGCGGCGAGGCCCCCTGTGCGCCGCGGTCGTGGGCGCGCTGTTGTCGGCGGGATTTGTCTCGCCGGCAGCAGCCGCTACGCGCACGGTGGTCATCGACCAGATGAAATATGCGCCGGTCCCGCCGCTCAAGGTGGGAGACGTCGTCACCTTCGTGAACAAGGACCTGTTCCGCCACACCGTGACGGCGTCCAACAACAGCTTCAACCTGGACCTGATGCCGGGCGCCACCGGCAGGCTGCACATCAATTCCGCCGGGCATGCTGCCTTCTACTGCAAGTATCATCCGGGCATGCGCGGGACTATGGACGCCAAATGAGAACCAACAGGACCCTCGCACTCGACTATGCCGCAATGGCTGACATCGACTTGGCGCGTTGCTGCGCGTCCGGCGACGTCGCCGCGGTTAGGCATCTCGTGACCGCGAACAACCAGCGCCTGTTCCGGACCGCCTGGAGCATCCTCAAGAGCCGCCAGGAAGCCGAGGACGTGGTTCAATCCTGTTACGCGAAAGCGCTTCCGGCCATCGGTGCCTTCGAAGGGCGTTCGTCGCTGACCACCTGGCTTACCCGAATCGCGATCAATGAGGCGTTGGCGCGCCGGCGGAATCAGGAGCGGCGGCGCAAGTATCTGGAATCGGAGGGCGTTGAGGTGCTTGAAACCTATCGTGAGCAGCTGGCCAAGGGCTCGCAGGCGCCGAACCCCGAAGCCGAGGCCGCACGCGATCAGCTGCGCTCGATCCTGGAGCGGGCGATCGCGGATCTGCCCGAGAATTTCCGAACCGTCTTCGTGCTCCACGAGATCGAGGGCGTGTCGGTCGACGATGCGGCCGAAACGCTCGACATCCCGACCGGCACCGTAAAGACGCGGCTGATGAGGGCGCGCCGCAAGCTGCAGCAGGCGCTGGCGCCGGAAGTGCGCACGGCGTTGACGGGAACCTTCCCGTTCGCGGGCCTCGATTGCGCGAGACTGACCGAGCGGGTCGTCGCCGAGTTCACTCAATCTCGTATGGATCGTGGGTGCGCTGACGAATCCAGCGGGTCGCTATCCATTTGATTCCAGCGGTCACCGCTTCTCCGGCGTGACGGAGGCGGGGGTCCGGGCGGCCGTCGGCATCCACGTTGGTGAAGATGAGAACGTCGCCCGCGGCGCCTCTCGCTGAAATGCCGAGCTCGGGAAAGCTCGTCGCGCCGCCTTCGTAATCATCGTTGAGATAGCAGATCGCCGTTTTCGAGCGCTGGTTGGCGAGGCCGGGCAATGCGTCGAAGTGCGGGCGGTACTCTTCTCCCGGTAGGTAGCGGATCACGTACAGGGCTTCGCGCTGATCGACGGCGGTCCCGGTCACTAGCGCGAGACGGCGATTGAGCGCCTGGATGACGAGGTCCTCGTCGTGCGGCAGGTACGCCGCGCCTTCCGACTTGCGGATGGGGTCAGCTTTCCCCTGCTCAACGCCGGGTTCGTAAACGAACGAGGGCTTCAACACCGGCGTGGCCACCCGCATGATGTAGTCACGCTCACCGGGGAGCAGCAGCTGGCGGACAAGCTCGATCGAAGGCTCGGCCGAGAAGCGGTCGCGCGTTGCACTTAGGGCGTCTGCCTCGGTCATCATTTGCGGGAGCAGGGCCACCTGGGCCGCGGCGACCCCGTCGCGATCGGCGACCTGCTTCAGCATTGCGATCGCCTTCGAGGAATCGGCTTCGCACCCGATCCCGGCTGCAATCAGGTTCGCGAGGAGCCGCACCGCTTCCGTGTTTCCCTTGCCCGCCGCAGCATTCAGGTGCCGATGCGCGGCAATCGCGTCCCGCGGCCGGTCGCTGGCATAGAGCCACCACCGGGCAACAATCAGATTGGCTTCGGCGTCTCCGTCGGTCGCCTTGCGCTCGATGAAAGCGATGCCGTCCTGCGGGCGCCCGCTCCGGCGGGCGATTTCCTTGGCTTCCTCGAACAGGCTCATTGCGGGCGGCTCCTGTCGAGCGGGATCAGAAACGTGGTGTTGCGGAGCGCGGGGAAGCGCTGGTCACTGAGATAGGCTTTGCCGTCCATGTCGACGACCAGCGGCATGCGCGACCAGAACAGGAAATTACAGACGTCCGGGTCAGTGCGCGCTGCGATTGCGAGGCGAGGGTCGTTGAGGTTCAGCGGCACAATCTTCGGCTCGAGCCGGGCGACGTGATTGAAAACGTCATAGTCGACGGTTCCGGCATGCGTTGCGCCGCGCCACATCACCTGCCGCTTCCAGAATTCGAGCGGGACTTCTCCCGCGACGATCATCGTCGGCTGCTCGATGCGGCCGACGAGCGGCCGGCTCGCGGCAACGGCGCGCACCGAAATCCAGGCATTGACGGCGATATAGGCGAGC
>JABFXK010000252.1 GCA_013361785.1 Sphingomonas sp. | reverse complement strand
GGATCGTCTCCGGCCCAGCGAATCAGCGTGCGGACGGCTTCGGCGACATCGGAGGGAACTTCGATCTTCGGCGGCGCCTGGACCAAGTCGCCGTTCTCCGGGTCGCCATGCTCGTCGATAGAGGTCATTCGTGAAGCTCCCGCTCAATATCCTCGGCGACGGCTGCCGCCTGCTCGCGGATATCGGGGACCGCGATGATCTCCCAATATCGACCCTTGGTTAGAGGCCCGAGCGCCCACAAACGTTCCCCGGCACGCGAATTCTCGTCCACATCGAGGCCCAAACCGAGCTGATCGGAGCGCGCCTGACCGCTTCCAAGCAGCGAGCGCAGCAGGGGATCGCGGGTGCGTTGCATCGAATGAAGCGGCCCGGTGCAGTTGAAGGCGTAAGCAAATGTGCGCCGCTCTGTGACCTCGCGACCGCGGCGTCGAAGCTCCACCTCAATGCCGTCAGCGCCTTCTCTCGCAGCGACAATGCGGCCGGCCATGATCTTGAGGCCGCCCTCGCTGATCAGGCGCGCGACGGTTGCCGCGACTTCCGGCGCGATCCGGTGACGGTGTACGTCCCACCACGGCCGAGCATGCCTCAGAAAACGCTGCTGTTCGTGAGGAGGGAGGCTTTGCCACAGGCGATGGCTGTGCGGGCGCAGGCTGTCGACCGCGGCGCGCCAGCCGACCTCGGCACTGCGCCGGCGGAGCCAGCGCCACATCGCAACAACGCGGCCGTGCGGCACCTCGGCGGCATCTACGGGCGCAGGTTGAAAATCCGCGTGCCCGCGCGGAATCTGTCCGCGCCGGGAGAGGCCGAGAATCCGTCCGCGATAGCCAGCTGCTTCGAGCGACAGGACGAGATCCACCATCGTGAGCCCGGTACCGACGAGCAGCGCGTCGCCGCCGTTGTCGGCGAGCTCCTCTACCGCCGCCCGCGCATCCGCTCCCCACGGATTGGCAATGAAGCGCTCCCGCACGCCTTCGAAGGGGCGGAGGCCCTCCGGCTCCTGATTGCCGATCGCCAGCGCGAGCGCGTCTGCTTCGATGCTCGAGCCGTCGTCGAAGGTCAGTCGCCATCCCCCCTCGACCCGTTCGGCTCCGACAGCCGAAGAGTGGACCAGGCTGGTCAAGCCGCTGACAATCGCTTCCTCCAGCTGCTCGCCGAGATAGCGGCCGAACAGGCGGCGCTGGGCGAAGCCGCGGCGGTCGCCACCCTCGGCCTCGAAGCGGCGTGCGAAATGGTCCGGATCGCCGGCCCACGCGCTCATCCCCTCGGCACGAACGTTGAGCAGGTGAGCGGGCTCCGTCATCGAATAGGCGACGCCCTTCCCCGCCCTGCCGCTGCCGTCGATCAACGCCGACTCGATCCCGCGGCGCGCAAGCTGAGCGGCGAGAATCGTCCCCGACGCGCCGCCGCCGACGATCGCGACCGGCACCCGCCGGTCAGATTTCGTAGTCAGGCCAGTTCTCCGGATTGGCCGCACCTGCCTTTCGGCGCAGCATGTGGTCGTGCATTCGCTCAACAGTCTTGCCCGCCGTCTGAGTGAACCAGCCGGGGACGATCGCATGGATCAGGCAGGCAGCGCCCGCACCGACCAAGGTAGCGCCGATGACCACGGCGCCGACGCCATGCTCCGACCAGCTCATTCCCAACGATCGCGGATGCTCCACGAAGAGTCTGCGCATGATGCCGGTGCTGACATCACTGCCGTGGGTCGTCGCCATGTCGCTCCCCTGCAATTTGGCGACCCCGACAGGATTCGAACCTGTGGCCCTCAGATTAGGAATCTGATGCTCTATCCTGCTGAGCTACGGGGTCGCTCGCCCCCGAATAGGGGGCCGAGGCGAACCAATCAATTGACCTGGTTCGGCGGCGTGACAGGAAGCGGGAGCGGAGCGACCGGTATCCCATCGTCGACCAGCGACTTTGCCTGCTCCAAGGTCGTGCTCCCGTGCACCTGTTCGGACGCGATCTCGCCGCTGTGCATCGCGCGCGCGGTGTCCGCGAACTTGTCGCCGACCCATCGCGAATCCTTCAGCAGCTCGGCCTGAATCTCGGCGAGGCGAGCGAGCGGATCGTCCGGCCCCTTGCGAGGCACACGCGGCGCCATTGGCGCCTTTTCGACGTTCGCCGAGCGGCAGAAGGGACATTCGACGAGGCCCGCACCCCGTTGTTCTTCATAATCGGCGTTGGACCGGAACCAGGCCTCGAACGTCTCTCCGCCGTCGCGGCACTGCAGGTCGAAGACGATCATAGGGTCACCGCGTCGGGGATGGGCCTGCGGTGGTTGAGTGCGGGTATGCGCGAACGCACGTCGGAGATGCGCTTAAGGTCGATATCCGCGAAGCCGACGCCGGGCTTCTCGGCCATATCGAGAAGGATCTCGCCCCAGGGATCGACGACGAGCGAATGGCCGAAGGTCTGGCGCCCGTCCTCGTGCCGGCCGACCTGCGCTGCAGCGACCACGAACAGGCCCGCCTCGATCGCCCGCGCGCGCAGTAGGATGTGCCAGTGCGCTTTCCCCGTTGGGACGGTGAACGCGGCCGGGACGGCGATGACGTCGGCATCGGCCTCGGCGAGGCGGGCGAAGAGGCCGGGGAACCGAAGGTCGTAGCAGATGGTGAGGCCGAGCTTGCCGACCGGTGTTCCGTTGACCAGTACCACGCCTTTGCCCGCAGAATAGACGTTGGACTCGCGCCAGCTCTCGCCGGTGGGGAGGTCGACGTCGAACAGATGCAGTTTGTCATACCGCGCCCGGACCTCGCCTTCGCGATCGATCACGAACCCGCGGTTGGCGACTTTTCCGTCATCGACGAGGACCGCAAGGGAGCCGACATCGATCCAGATGCGGTGGCGCCGCGCAGCTTCGCGGCAGCGCGCGAGGACCTCGTCCTCCTCCTCGCCGCGGAGGTTCTGTGCCGCCCGAGCCGAATCGCGGTCGAGCAAGCCCGACATCTCGGGCGTGAAGAGGATTTCGGCGCGGCCTCGAGCAGCCTCCCCGATCGCCTGTTCGAGCGCGTCGGCATTCGCTCCCGGATCGATGCCGGTGGTCGACTGGAATAAGGCGATGCGGGTCATTTGGAGATCAGATCGTCAAGGCGTCCGGCGCGGTCCAGCGCGAAAAGGTCGTCGCAGCCGCCGACATGATGCTCGCGAATGAAGATTTGCGGAACTGTAGTGCGTCCGTTTGCGCGAATGATCATCTGCTCGCGGATCTCGCCCCCGAAATCGACGGAAATCTCGTGATATTCGACGCCCTTGGCGTCGAGCAGCGCCTTCGCCCGCCAGCAATAAGGGCAAAAGGTCTTGGTGTAGATTTCGATCGTCACAGCACGCTTCCCTCGCACGATACTTAGGCACTGCGATCAACGCATCAACTGCGAAGGTTTCACCACGCGCGCCCAGCTGACCAGCTCCACGCGCGCCGCTCCCGCCCGCTTCAGCACTCGGGCGCACGCCTCCGCGGTACTGCCGGTGGTGAGCACGTCGTCGACGAGCACGATGGTTTTACCGGCCACGACCTTATTGTTGGCGATCCGAAAGGCGCCGGCGACGGTCTTCCGGCGTTGGACCGGGCTCATTCCCTTGAGCGGCGGAGTGCGCCGGGTTCGCCGCAGCACCAACGGATCCGTGTCGATCTCCAGTCGGCGCGAAAGCTCCCGTGCGACCAGCGCCGACTGATTGAAGCCGCGTGTCCACAGGCGAGTTCGATGGAGCGGCACGGGCACGAGCAGCGCATCTCCGTCGGGCTTGACGAGTGGCGCCATATAATGCGCCATCGTGCGGGCAATCGCGACCTTGCGTCCGTATTTCAGGCGAATGGCGAGACCGCGCGAGAGATCATCATATGCGACCGCCGCGCGCGTGCGGGCGATCCTCGGCGGCTGTGCAAGGCACCGCCCGCAGGTCGTCTGCTCGGTCGCATGGAGTGGAAGCCCGCAGCTGACGCAGCCACCCTCGCCAAGGAACTCGACCTGCTTCCAGCACTCGGGACAGAAGCTGTGCACATCATTGACGATCGTTCCACACCCGGCGCAGCGCGGCGGAAGCGCGAAATCGAGCAAGGATCGGGCGCAGGCGCGAACGAGGTGGGCGACATTCCCCATTGCTTCTTGTCGCCTGTGCGCCCGCATCGCACAAGCAGCTCCGTGCCCGAGCTGTTCGAGATGAGCCTGCGCGCGAAGCGCCGCGACCGCGCCGCTCGGACAGGCGCCGAGCTGTTTCTGTTCGAGCGCGTGTTCGAAGATTGTCTCGAACGCGTTGCGCTCATGGAACGGCGCTTCGAACGTGCGCTTTTGATCGGCTGTCCAGATCCAGGCTGGCCCGGGCGTCTGTCCAAAGTCGCATCGGTCGTGGATGCCCGCGATCCGGGAATGCTGTTCGCTTCCGCCGCTGCCGGCGCGCCGATCGTCGAAGATGCATGGGAGCCTGTCGCGCGAACCTATGACCTGGTTCTCGCAGTCGGCACTCTCGACACGGTCAACGATCTCCCGCTTGCGCTTCGGCTGATCCGTTACGCGATGCTCCCGCACGGCCTGCTCATCGGCGCAATGTCTGGCGGCGACACGCTCCCTCAGCTGCGCTCGGCCATGCGAGCTGCCGATGCGCTTTCCGGAGGCGCGGCTCCGCACGCACACCCGCGCATCGAACCCTCAGCGCTCTCGCCGCTCCTCGGCGACGCAGGATTCGTGAACGCCGTGGTCGACGTCGACCGCGTCCAGGCGAGCTATGGCTCGCTAGGCACGCTCGTTGCTGATTTGCGCTCGATGGGCTCGACCAATGTGCTCCGCGAACGGCCGCCGATGCTCTCGCGTGAACAATTTCGAACCGCCGCACAGGCCTTTGCAGACGCCGGCGACGGGGAGCGCACGACCGAAATATTCGAAATCATCCACTTTGCCACGTGGACGCCTCCGAACGGCTGACGCGATATTAACTCTGAAACGGGTGAAACTTGTTAACCGCATCCAGATTACACCCGCCGCGTGGACGTGGACCAGAGGAGGGTGGCGTGATCGCTATCCGAACAATGTTGCGCATGCTCGGCGCCAATGAACGCGGAGCCACTGCGATCGAATATGGACTGATTGTCGGACTTATTGCCGTTGCCGCCATCGGCGGCATGCAAGCGCTCGGCGGCGGTGTCGGCGGCAAATGGGGCCGCCTGCTGACTACCATGAGCACCTACATGTAAGAACTACCGGCCAGCGTCAGCTGTGCCGTGCTCCGTAGATGACGAGCTTCAGCCTTTGGCCCGGCACGAGCTTGGTGTCGGCCGTAATCCCATTCAACGTCAAGAACCTGTCGAGCTTGAAATCTCGATAAGCCATCCGGCTGGCGAGCGACTGGACCGTGTCCCCCGGAGCCACCGTCACGACGTGAATTACGCGCGGGTGAATCGCCGCCGCTTCCTGGGGCGAGATCTTGCGCAGCGACTGCACCATCGACCCGAACGGCCCCATCCCCGTCCCCGCCGGGGTCAGCATCACGAAATGATAAACGTGCTGCGGGTCCCACTGATAGGCCATCACACTGACGTCGATCTGGTCCGAGTCGGTGCTGGCACGAGCCGTGGTATACTCCGCCGCCATCCCGTTCACAGTGGTCCGAACCGGTCTCGGCACCGCCAGCTGCGCGCCGCCTGACGTGAGCTGCTCGAGCACCTTGACGATATAATTGTCGAGCGAGCCGCTGTAGCGGCCGCCGCTGAATTGCGCCTTCCCCGCAGAGCCCGAGATCGTCACCGCGTAGGTACCGTTCGACATTAGATATCCCGTGGGCACCCGGAATTGGATCCGGAGGTCGGGGTGGGTGAACACCGGTCCATCGATAATGCCCTGGGCCGGATCGTCGTCGACGGTGATGCCCTCGATCTCGTTGAGGTACGCATCGCGATTGTGGAGGCCGGTCCCGAGGCGGCCTGTGTCGCGCACTTCGAGCAGCGCGCGCTGCATCCGGTTCTCGCTCAAGGGATGCGTGCTCGCCCATTCCGGAACCTGCCGATTGGCACGGCCCTGCACTCGGGCCTCGAGCGCAGTCTCGCGCGCCAGTGAAGCCAGCAGCTGAGCGGCGCCCGCCGGATCGTAGCCCGCAGCAATCATGTACCGCAGTCCGAGCGTGTCGGCCTCGTACTCCTGCTCGCGTGAAAAGCTCAGCGTCTGCAGCTTGACGGCGAGGAGATTGCGAAGGGCGATCTGGCTCGCGTACCCACCGATCATCTGGCCCATCATGATGTAGGGCAGCGCTTCCTGCTCGGCCTCGCGCTCCATCTCCTCGCGCTGATGGGCGTGATTGGCCGCGATGTGACCCACTTCATGGCCCAAGGCGAAAGCAAGCTGGGATTCATCCCCCATCAGGCCCAGCAGCTGACGAGTCACGTACACGTAGCCGCCGGGGACGGAAAATGCATTCTCGACGGCCGAGTTGAGTGTCGTGAAGTGCAGCACCTGCCCCGCGTATGCGATCCCTGAGAAAGCGCCGACCTTGTGCCCGACTGAAGCGACATAAGCGGCCCGCGATCCGGCCTCGGCGCCCCCGAGCTCCTCGATGACCTGCGCATTTTCGCGTTGCGCCTGAGCGATGTCCTCGGGATCGAGATATCGGGCTTGCTGCGCCGCCGCCGGCGTGAGCGCCTGCGCGGCGGTAAAAAGCAACAGAAAGCTCTTTCGCATTTTCAGCCTGGCAGCCTCCGTTAGGGCGGAGAGCAAAGCCCCGGCAATTTGAACGGAGAATGACTGGACAGAGTTCCGGTCAGCCGATCGCGAGATATTTGGCCCGCCGCTGGGCAATTAGCTCCTTCGGACAGAGCTTGCTGCAGCCGTCCAGCTCCTCGATCAGCGCACCTTTCAATGCGCCGATCGCAGCATCCGGATCGCGCTGTGCGCCGCCGAGCGGCTCTTCGACGATGCGGTCGATCACTCCGAGCGCGAGCAGGTCCGCCGCGGTGATCTTCATCGCCTCGGCGGCCTCGGCAGCCTTGTCGGCCGTGCGCCACAGGATCGACGCGCAGCCTTCAGGGGAGATCACTGAATAGACCGCATGTTCGAACATCAGGACACGGTTGGCGGTTGCGATCGCAACCGCGCCGCCGGACCCGCCCTCACCGACGATGGCCGCGATGATCGGCACCTTCAGCGACAGGCATTCCTCGGTCGAGCGGGCGATCGCCTCCGCCTGCCCCCGCTCCTCCGCCTGCACTCCGGGGAAGGCTCCCGGAGTGTCGACGAGCGACACGACGGGGATCCGGAACCGATCCGCGAGCTGCATCAGCCGGATCGCCTTTCGATAGCCTTCGGGCTTGGCCATGCCGAAATTATGCTTCAGGCGAGAAGCGGTATCGTCGCCTTTCTCATGGCCGATCAACATCACTCGCTGGCCGTCGATGCGCGCGAGGCCGCCGACGATCGCCGGATCATCGGCGAATGACCGGTCGCCTGCGAGCGGCAGAAAATCGTCCGCGAGCCCCGCGACATAGTCCTTGAAGTGCGGCCGGTCCGGGTGACGGGCGACCTGCGCCTTCTGCCACGGAGTCAGTTTAGCGTAGGTATCCCGAAGAAGCTTGCTAGCCTTGCTTTCAAGACGACCGACTTCGGCGTCGATATCGATCTCGGTCGTGCTTGCCGTTTGGCGAAGCTCGGCCACTTTCGTCTCAAGCTCGGCGATCGGCTTCTCGAAATCGAGGTACGTCAACATGCCGCCGGGCGCGTAAGACGAAGCTGCGGCAAAGGTCAACGACTACGGGTGGCGAGCGGATGCCGCGCATTGACCAGCTCGACAAGCCGGGCGCTGTCGACGTGAGTGTAGATCTGCGTCGTCGCAATGTCGGCATGGCCGAGCAGGGACTGAAGGACCCGCAGGTCGGCGCCGCCGGACAGCAGGTGCGTCGCGAAAGCGTGCCGAAGGACATGCGGGCTCACCCGGTCCGGCAGGATGCCGGCATCGGCGGCCATTGCGCGGACAATCTGGAACAGTCGCACTCGGCTGAGGTGGGATTTGCCGCTCGGAAACAGCCACAGCGCGTTAGACGGGACGTGGTCCAGCCATCGCTGGACCGCGGCCTGCGCGCGGGTCGAGATCGGGACCAGCCGCTCCTTGCTCCCCTTTCCGAGTACCATCAGGAACGGCTGGTTCGGCCGCACCGCGCCGCGCGGAAGCCCAACCAGCTCGCTTGCCCTGAGGCCTGAGCCGTACAGCAGCTCGAGCAAAGCGACATTGCGAACGGCGCCGGCTTCCCCGCTCGCCGCGCGGTCTTCCGCCGCTTCGAACATCCGCCGGACCTCATGCTCGTCGAGGATTCGCGGCAACGGCCGCTCGAACCGGGGCCGCGGAAGCGCGGATGAAGGATCATCGCGGCGAAGCCCCTCGTCGACGAGGAATCCGTAGAAGCGCCTCAACGCCGCCGAGCGGCGGGCAACGGTGGAAGGCGCAAGATCCGCCCAGCCGCTGCCGAGGCGCGACAAGTCGTCGGTTGAGGCGGTTCCGAGCGAACCGAGAGTCTCCGCCGAGCGGTCGAGATCGTTGCGGTAAGCGGCGAGCGTGTGCTTGGACGCGCCCGCCTCTGCAGCCATCATGTCGAGGAACCGGTCGACGAGCGCTCGGTTGTCGGCGATCACGTGCGGGAAAGCGCCTCGGCTGCGATCATTCGCGCAGTGAAGTCCTGGCCGGTGCGCTTCATCGCCGAAATCGCATGATACAGATGCGCTGCGGGGATCTTCGCCCATTCGGGAGTCTGGAAACCGGTCCCGGTTAGTACCAGGACAGTGCCCGCCTGTCCGCGCGCCCCAGCCGAATCGATCATTCTGGTCCAGCTGGTGGTGAGGCCGAGTCCAAGGCCGTAGCGCCGGTTGAGCGAATTGGCGCTGTCGGCGCTGATCCGGCCGAGACCGGCGAGGCCCGCGATGAGCAAGGCACTGCGGAGCTTGTTCGGACTCTTGTCACGGCGGACGAAAGCTCCGAGGCGGCCTGTGCCGACATCAGCAACATCGGGGGCGCCTAGGGCGAGCATGGCCCAGCAGCGGTCGCCGTCCTCATTGTCCATGCCGCCGATGGTTGGGATCCACCGCGCGGCGGCGCCATCATAGCCAGCGGCGAGCATCGCCGAGATGAGGTCGGGTGCGTCCTTCGCGAGCTTCTTGTCGGGGGTGATCAAGGTCGCGGCACGGGCGACCAGCGCCCGCGCGGCTTCCTTCTGCAGACCGCGCTTGCCAACGTCCAACATGTGCCGGATCGCAGCGAGGCGCGTCGGCTCGTCCTTGCCGACGAAGGCCTGACGCAGCTGCCACGCGTCGGTCGACGGCAAGTCCGTCGGATCGGTTGTATCGTAAATCGCCGAATAAAGGTCGACGAGGCTCTGCGACGAAAAAACCCCGAGACCGCCCGCGACAAGCGCGGACTGCAGCCGCTGCTGCGCCGGAAGCAATGTCGCGCGAGCCTCGAATGCCCGAAGCTGCGGAGAGGCGGCGTTCACCAACTCGTCGGGCGGCGCCATTCCGGTGGCGGCCGCGAGCCCGAACCGCCAAGCGGTGAGGCTATCGACGGGCCCCCAGTCGATGGTCGCGGCCCGCCCGCTTCCGGCGGCGCCGATCACCTTCTGCGCAAGCCCCAGGTCGATCCCGCCGATGCGGCCGTGACGCCGTGCATCGTCGATCTGCGCCGAAGCGCTGTCCTGGTCGCCGGCAAGCGCCGCGCACATCGCGTCGACCAGCTGCTGCGTCGCGGAATCATACTTGCGCATTCCCGGCTCGAGTGGGCAAAGTGCCGGCGCGTCGGCGGTGGCAAGCGCCGTCTGGACCGCGACCTGCAGCATCTTGGGTGTGAAGCGGTCGGTGTCCACCCCGTCGACGAGCATCCGGGCAGCATCCGCCTCGCCCATCCTCAGCAGCAGCCATGAGCGCTCGGCGACCCAATCGATCGGGTTCACATCGCGCGGTGCCCGAGCCTTGGCGAGCAGCGCATCGCGAAGCGCGATATGCGCCCAACGCGAAGCGAGGGGCGTGTTCATGCGGCGCATGAGAGTCGTCAGGAACGCCCCGCTGGCCGCGCCCCAGGGATTTTCACCCAGCCCTTCCCCAGCGGGATCGAGCTTGCCGACGACCCATGGGTCGCGCCGCGCCCAGCCAGGATATTCGACCGGCGGCTGCACCGGCTGCGAGGGCTGGAGGTTCGCCGGGCTCACCTCCTCGATCGCGGTTTCGTCGCCTGCCCCGGAAGTGTCGAGCGACGGCGCCGTCGAGGGCTCCGTCTGCGCCGGAGGGGCTGCGCCCGGCGAACGAGTCGGGGTGGCTGTGGGAGGCGGCTGAGTCTGCGCCGTCTGCTGTGCGATCGCCGGAAGAGCAATCGCAAGCGCAGCAGCCGACGCGATCAGGTACGGCTTAATGCGCATTGCCCCCCTGAGGCACCGCAACCTCGATCGTGTGGGTGGGCTGAGCCTTCGGCACGGTCGAGAGATATATGAGGCCACCAATCACGATGACCAGGATGACGATGAGCACCAGCAAACGGGACATGGAGGCGCTTTTGCCGAGCGGGGGAGCCGCTGTATAGCCCCTTAGAGTGATGGAATTGGCGAAACGTCTCGATCGGCCGGTCGTGCTGGTCGGGCTCATGGGAGCGGGAAAGTCGACGGTTGGGCGCCGCCTCGCGCGGCGGCTGGGGATTCCGTTCGTCGACAGCGACGCGGCGATCGAAGATGCGGCGGGCCTCTCGCCGGCCGAAGTTTTCGAACGTTACGGCGAGCAGGACTTCAGGGACGGCGAGCGGCGGCTGGTGGCGCGGCTCGTCGACGAGGGCAAAGTGAGCGTCATCGCCACGGGCGGCGGCGCCTTCATCGATCCGCGGACACGCGAGCTGCTCAACGAGCGGGCGATCACGGTCTGGCTGGACGCGCCCGTCGACATTCTCACGGAGCGGACGTCGCGCCGCGACACTCGGGCGCAGCTCAGGAACGGCGATCCGAAGGCGACGCTCGAACGGCTCGCGAGCGAGAGGCGGCAGGCGTACGAGCAGGCGCATCTGCACATCAAAAGCGGCTCAGGTGCTCACCGCGAAGTAGTCGAAGCGATCCTCCGCGCGCTCGACGCGCATCTCAAAGGCACCGACTAAACGGTGCTCGGCTCTTCGTCCGGAAGCGAACGGCCCTCCCCGAACGAATTTTCCCAGCCGGCGCGAATGTCGCCGGTTTCCTGCTGCCGCTCGAGGCGGTCGCAATCGCGCATGCGGTATTCGCTTTCGACACGGCCGATTTCGCCAGGAGCGACACCGCTCGCTCTCAGCGCCGCCTTCCCCATCACCACGGCGCTTTCGAACAGTTCGCGCTCGGCGAGCGCCAGGTCGAGGCCGCGAAGCTCGATCAGATGCCGGCGGTCGAATACCCGGACCATCACAGAGGCCTGCGGAAATGCGTCGAGGACCGCCTTGATCGCGTTGCGCGACAGCTCCCCGCCCTCATTGTCGTTACAGAAGGCGATGACTTTGGCCGTCTCTGCGCCGGCGGTGCGCAGAAGGTCGATCCTGAGCCCGTCGCCGTAATAGACCTTCGTGCCGAACTCGCCCGACAGCTCGATCTGCGCGGGCTTCTTGTCGATGATCGTGACGCCGATCCGCTTGGCCTGGAGCATTTGCGCGACGGTCTGGCCAAAGCGGCCGTAGCCGACGACGATCGCGCTCGTCTCGGGCGAAAGCTCCGGACCGTCGAGCCCGTCGCCTCCGCGCTCCTCCCGGCGCTCTAGCCAGTCGGTCAGGCGCATCAGGAATGGGGTCGTCGCCATCGACAGGGTCACCACTGCTCCAAACAGCGACGCCGTTTCCGGTAGGATGAGCCGGGCCGCCGCTGCCTGGGCGAACAGGACGAAGCCGAACTCGCCGCCTTGGCTGAGCAGCAGCCCGAGCCGGAAGCTGCGGGTCCACGAGGCGCTGAAGAACCGGCTGAGCACGGTGATGAGGATCGTCTTGGTGACAATCACGCTGGCGGCAAGAGCGATGACGACCAGCGGCCGCGCGGCCACGATCGCGAGGTCGAGCAGCATTCCGACCGCGAGAAAGAAGAGACCGAGAAGGATCGAACGGAACGGTTCGACGTCGCTTTCGAGCTCGTGCCGGTACGGCGATTCGGCGAGCATCACGCCGGCGACGAACGCGCCGAGCGGCACCGACAAATGGAGCGCGTGCATCACCGCGGCTGAGCCGATCACGGTGAACAGCCCGGCGACGATGAACAGTTCGCGTTCGCCGAGGCGGCCGACTAGACGAAAAAGTGGATTGAGCAGCGTTCGCCCGACGATCACCAGCCCGATGACCGCCAGCAGGGTATAGAGCGCCAGCCTCCAGCCGACGGGGGCGGCGGGATCGGGCTCGATCCGCGCCATCGCGGCGATGATGGTGATCATCGGAACGATCGCGAGATCCTGGAGCAGCAGGATCGAGAAGGCGCGCTCACCCTGCGGCGTATTCAGCTCATTGTCCGACCGAAGCATCGGAAGCACCTGCGCGGTCGACGACAGGCTGAGAGGCAGCCCCACGGCGAGCGCCGCCTCAGGCGACAGCCGAAGCGCCAGGTAGAGCAGTCCACTCAGCGCCACCCCGCACAGTATCACCTGTGCAAGGCCGAGCCCGAAGATATCCTTGCGCATCCGCCACAAGCGGCTCGGCTGCAGCTCCAGCCCGACGATGAACAGCAGAAGCGCGATGCCCAGATCGGTGACGCTGGTCAGCTGCTCGGGATCGTGGATCAGGCCGAGCACGCCCGGCCCGATCAACGCGCCGGCGACGATGTAGCCGAGAGTCGCGCCGAGCTTCAGCCGTCGGAACAAGGTGACGAAGACGAGCGCGGCGCCAAGCATGATCGCGCCGCTTTCGAGGATAGCGGTGGTCGCCTGCGCCGTCTCGGCGGGCGTGGTCACCTGGCTGACTCGATCGCCGAGAGCAGCGCCCGGAACGGCAGCAGGATCGCTCCGTGGCGGGATTTGCGTCGGCGGGCCGGCTCGAGAAGCGTGATTCCGGGCCAGTCGCCAGCTTCTTCCTGCTCTTCAGCCAGCCAGCGGCTGATCGTCACCAACGCCTCGGCGACTTCGTCATGCGCACGCCCGACGGCGTATTGCTGGACCAGCGCGGCGGAGGCCTGGCCGAACGCGCAGGCGTGGACCCGCTGCGAAATCATCCGCACCCGGCGGTCCTCGTCGAGCTCGACCGCGAGGATGATCCGGCTTCCGCAGGTCGGCGAGCGAACCTCGGCGCGCCCGTCCTCACGGTCGAGCTCGCGCTCCTCGTGGAGCGATGCCGCAAGCCGCAGGATGTCCGTCGTGTAGAGCCGGCTGCTCATTCGCGGCGCCAAGTAGTGCCGCCCGGCCCGTCCTCCAAGATGATGCCGTTGGCTTTGAGCTCGTCGCGGATGCGATCCGCGGTGGCGAAGTCGCGCGCTTTCTTGGCGGCGGTGCGCTCGGCGATGCGGGATTCGATGGCGCCAGCATCCCCGGCGCCCTGGAACCATTCCTCGCTGCTGCTGATGAGCAGACCGAGAAGCCCTGCACTTGCTTTCAGAGTAGCCGCGTCGTCGAGCGCCGATAGCCGCGAGAGCGCGAGTGGTGTGTTGAGGTCATCGGCAAGTGCATCGATTACGCCCGTGTCGACTTCGCCGGCTGGCGCGGCCGAAGCTTTCCGATACAGTCCATCGAGCGTTGCCTTAGCCTGCGCAATCAGCGTTTCCGTCCATGGCAGCGGCTGGCGGTAATGCGCGCTCAGCAGCGCAAGGCGCAGCGTCTCGCCCCTGTGCCCCTGCGCCAGCAGCTCGGCAGGCGTGATGATGTTGCCGAGGCTCTTCGACATCTTCTCGGCGCCCATATCGACGAAGCCGTTGTGGACCCAGTAGCGGGCGAGCGCCGCTCCACCGTGCACCGAGCGGCTTTGCGCGATCTCGTTCTCGTGGTGCGGGAAGATGAGGTCGAGCCCGCCGCCGTGGATATCGATGGTCTCGCCGAGGTGATGCTCAATCATCGCCGAGCATTCGAGGTGCCAGCCGGGTCGGCCTCGGCCCCAGGGAGAATCCCAGCCGATCACGCCTTCGGCACTAGGCTTCCACAGCACGAAGTCGGCGGGGTCGCGCTTGTAGGGCGCGACCTCGACCCGGGCGCCGGCGATCATCTGATCGCGATCGCGTTTGCTGAGCACGCCATAATCGGAGTCGCTGGCCACGGAGAAGAGCACGTGCCCCTCGGCTTCGTAGGCGTGACCCCCGGCTATCAGCCGCTCGATCATCGCGATCATCGGGCCGATTTCCTGCGTCGCGTGCGGCGCAAGCGTCGGTGCCGCGACTCCGAGTGCGCCCATATCCTCGAGGTAATGCCGCTCGTACCTCTCCGTGATCACGGATGGATCGACACCTTCGCCCTCCGCCGCGGCAATGATCTTGTCGTCCACGTCAGTGACGTTGCGGGCGTAGACGAGACTGTTCTCGCCATATTCGTGCCGGATCAGCCGAGCGAGCGTGTCGAACACCACCGCCGGGCGGGCATTGCCGATGTGGGCTCGGCCGTAGACCGTCGGTCCGCACACATACATCGTGATCCGCTCCGAGTCCTGCGGCACGAAGTCGCGCTTCTCGCGCGCCATGGTGTCGTACAGGCGGATCATTTCTGCTCGCCGACTTTGTTGACGTGCAGCCGCCGAGCCTCGACCCAGTCGACGATTGCGCGGCCGCTGGCGTTGAGCAGCGGATAAGTGCGCGACTTCGTCATCCACTGCGGGCGGTCCGCCTGTGGGCCGTAGACCATATCAGTGGCAAGGTTGGCGAGCAGAAAGAAGAGCGTCGCTCCGAGCAACCCCTTCAACAGCCCAAAGCCGCCGCCGAGCACTCGGTCGAACGGTCCGAGCAGCTTGTGCCGTCTCGTGCGTCCGCCGAGCGAGCGGGCGAGCAGCTTAACCAGGAGGAAGCTCGGCACGAACAGGATCGCGAAAGCGAGTACCGCGCCCGCGGCGGGGCTGATGTGGAACGTGTTCTCGAGGCCGGTCCATAGCTGCGCATGGAAGAGCTTCAGCATCGCGATGCCGACGATCCAGGCGAGGAGCGAAATCACCTCATGCACGAACCCGCGCACGAAACCGATGGCGGCGCCGCCGATCAGCAACAGGAAGACGAAGACGTCCAGCGCGGTCATTGCCCGGCGCTAGCTTAGGGCAACAGCCGATGCCAGTCCCGCGCTAGTCGAGGATCGGCCTATAGACCGCCACGCGGCTTGGCGGTGCGACGCCCATCCGCATGAGGCTGATACCGGCCGCAGCGAGCGCAGCAACCGATGCCGCGAGCAGCAGGTCCGGCGTCGCCCGCACGCCTGCCAGGTGGAAGGACACTCCAACCGCCACGGCCCCGGTTGTCTGCCCGAGCAGCCGGGCAGTGGCCAGCATCCCGCCTGCGGCACCGGAGCGCGGCTTGGGCGCGGCGCAGACGATCGTCCGAT
>JABFXK010000256.1 GCA_013361785.1 Sphingomonas sp. | reverse complement strand
CGAAGTCGAATCCGAGCTCGACGCCTGTGCCGCCGTCGCGGAGGTGTCGGTGTTCGGAGTTCCCGACGAACGGCTGGGCGAAATTCCGGTCGCGGTCGTGCGCGCGAAGCCGGGCGAGGAGCTGAGCGAAGAGCGGCTGCGCTCCTTCCTCGACGGCAAGGTCGCGAAGTTCAAGATTCCCGAACGTATCATCCTTGCGGATGCGCCACTGCCGCGGCTCGGCACCGGCAAGTTCGACCGCCGCGCACTCAAGGCACAGTACGCGCATTGAAGCTCGACCGTCGAACATTGCTGATCGGCGGAGGCGCCGGGGTCGGCCTCGTCGTCGCTTTCGCGTTGTGGCCGCACCACCTCCACAGCGATCTCACGGTCGAGCGGGGGGAGGAGGCATTCGGAAACTTCATCAAGATCGCGCAAAATGGCCAAATTACCGTCGCCGTGCCGCAGACGGAGACGGGGCAAGGGATCTGGACCGGTCTGCCGCAGATCGTCGCCGATGAGCTCGGCGCGGCGTGGGACTCGATCGCCGTCGAGCCGGCGCCGCTCACCGGCGATTACGCCAATGGACTCGCGGGCGGGGAAGGATGGCTCGACGGCTTTGGCTGGCTCCGAGCGCACCGCGTCCAGCACAACGGCGGAATGCGGATCACCGCGAACTCGACCTCCGTGCGAGCGTTCGAGCAACCGCTTCGTCAGGCAGCCGCCGTCGCTCGGACCATGATCGTCAGCGCCGCCGCCGACCGCTGGAACGTCGACCCGAAGGATTGCGAGACCGCCGACGGGTTCGTCCTGAACCGCGGCCGCTCCTTCACCTTCGGTGAGCTTGCGGAAGAGGCCGCGGATCGCTCCCCGGCAGACAATGCGCCGCTGCGGCAGACCACCAAGGGCCGCCTCATCGGCCAGCCGCTGCCGAGGCTCGACGGACCCGCCAAGTCCGACGGGAGCTGGCGCTTCGCAGGGGACGTCCGGCTCGCCGACATGCTGTTCGCGAGTGCCCGGCTCGCGCCGCCGGGCGGCCGCCTCACCAGCTTCGCCCGCGAGCCGATCGCGGCGGTCCACGGAATCCGGCATGTCGCCGCTCGCGACGGCTGGATTGCCGTCGTCGCCGAGAGCTGGTCGGCGGCCGAAAAGGCTATGAAAGCGGCGGATCCGAAATTCTCGGCTCCGCGAACCGCCGCGAACGTCAGGGCCGCGTTCGACCACGAACTCGCCCATAGCAGCGATCGAAGACTGTTCCGGCGCGGCGATTACGAAGGCACGGTCAAAGCTTCCCGCCCCCTCGCTGCCACCTATTTCGTTGCTCCGAGCCAGCATCTCGGGCTCGAGCCGCTGACGGCCACGGCGCGGTTCGACGGCGGCCGTCTCGAAGTCTGGGCACCGACGCAGGCTCCCGCTCTCGCCCGCGAAGCGGCAGCGCAGGCCGCGCGGATCGACGCTTCCAACGTGACGCTTTACCTTATGCCCGTCGGAGAGCCGGCCGGGCGCTCGCTCGAATCCGATGCGATTCCCTATGCTGTCGAGCTCGCGCGACAGCTAAAACGGCCGATCCAGCTGACGCTCTCCCAAAGCGCAAGCCAGAATCACGATCTCCTGTCATCCGGTGCGCTTGCTCGGATGAGCGCGCTTCCAGGCGACGGCGGGATCACCGACGCTTGGAAGATGGAGGTCGCGATCGTCCAGGGAATGGCGGCCGCGCTCGAGCGAATGGTCGACGTGGACGACAAAAGGCGAATGATCCGTGCGGCGGTGAGGGCGATACCGCCCTACTCGATCCCAAACGTGACGATCGAGGCAGTACGCCCGGACCTGCCGTTCGAGACCGGCTATATGCGCGGGTCGCCCGAGCGCGAATTCGCATTCTTCACCGAGAGCTTCATCGACGAGCTGGCGCGTGCCGCGGGCACCGAGCCGCTCGCGTTCCGAATGTCGATGCTAGGGAGCAACGGCCGCCTCGCGCGCTGCCTGCAGGGCGCGGCGCGGCTGGCGCAATGGGACGGTGGCGGACCCGGGAGCACGATGGGGATCGCCGGCTGCTCCGCCTTCGGATCGCACATCGGCCTCGTCGCGAACGCGAGCATCGGAAGCGACCAGCGGGTGAAGGTCCAGCGGCTGGTCGCCGCGGTCGATTGCGGACGGGTCATCAACAGCGGCCTGGTCGAGCAGCAGATCGCCGGCGGCCTCCTGTGGGCGCTTGCCCAGGCGACGGTCCCCGCGCCTGAATGGATTGCCGGAATGCCCCGCGCCCGCCGGATTGGCGCGATCGGCCTTCCGCGGATCGGTGATACCCCTCAAATCATTGTAGAGATCATCCCGAGCAGCGATTCGCCCGGGGGGATCAGCGGCCTCGGAACCACCGTCCTCGCGCCGGCGGTCGCCAATGCGCTTCACGCGGCGACCGGCAAAAGGTTGCGTTCGCTCCCGTTCGATCCGACGGCGGCCGAATGAGTCAGCCGGCTGATCATCCGCGACTCCCGGAGGCGAAAATCGGGGTGCTGCTGATCAACCTCGGCACGCCCGATGCGCCGGAGGTGCGCGCCGTGCGCCGTTATCTCGCCGAATTCCTCAGCGACCCGCGCGTGATCGAAATCCCTCCATTCGCATGGAAGCCGATCCTCCACGGGATCGTCCTTCGCACCCGCCCCAGGAAATCGGCCGAGGCGTACAACCAGATCTGGACCAATGAAGGCTCGCCGCTGCGCGTGATCGCCCACCGCCAGGCTGAAGCGCTTCGCGCGAGGCTGCCGGAGCTCAGCGTTCAATATGCGATGCGCTATGGCCATCCGGGAATCGCCGCAACGCTCGACAACATGACGAGAGAGGGCTGCACGCGTATTCTGGTCGCCCCGCTCTATCCGCAATATTCGGCGGCCACGACGGCGACAGCGAACGACGCAGTCTTCGGCGCACTCGCATCGATGCGCTGTCATCCGGCCATTCGCACTCATCCGCCTTATTATGACGATCGCCTCTACATCGACGCGCTAGCGACCAATTTGTCGCGCCAGATTGCCGCACTCGATTTCGAGCCCGACCGCTTGCTTCTGAGCTTCCACGGAATGCCGGTCAGGACTCTTCAGCTCGGCGATCCCTATCACTGCCAATGCCAGAAGACGGCACGGCTGCTCGGCGAGGCGCTCGGCCGCGACGTGGACATCACCTTCCAGTCGAGGTTCGGCCGGGCGAAGTGGCTGGAGCCGGCGACTGATGCGGCTCTCAATGCTTATCCGAGGAACGGGGTGAAACGCCTCGCCGTGGCGACGCCGGGGTTTTCCGCCGACTGCATCGAGACTCTCGAGGAGCTCGGCATTCGTGGCCGCGACACGTTCATGCGTTCGGGCGGCGAGCAGTTCGCGCTGCTCGACTGCCTCAATGATTCGCCCGAAAGCATCGCCATGCTCGAACGGCTGATCGAACGCGAGCTTGCGGGCTGGGTGGCCAGCGAATAGGCGCGCTCTCGAACTAGAGGGAGCTAATCAATGGCACGGGTTGCGATCGTCACCGGCGGGACGCGCGGAATCGGTGAAGCGATCAGCATCGCGCTCAAGGACATGGGCATGCAGGTCGCGGCGAATTACGCCGGCAACGACGAGCGCGCCCGCGCCTTCTCCGATCGGACGGGAATCCGCGCGTTCAAGTGGGATGTCTCCGATTACGACGCATGCCAGGAAGGCGTTCGGCAGGTCGAGGCGGAGCTCGGTCCCGTCGACGTCCTGGTCAACAACGCCGGGATCACTCGCGATACGACCATGAAGCGGATGGACCGGCAGAAGTGGCAGGAGGTCATCGATACCAACCTCGGCGGCTGCTTCAACATGGCCAAAGCGGTGTTCGAAGGCATGACCGCCCGCGGATACGGTCGCGTCGTCAATATCGGGTCGATCAATGGCCAGGCCGGCCAGTACGGTCAGGTCAATTATGCCGCCGCAAAGTCGGGCATCCACGGCTTCACCAAGGCACTCGCCCAGGAAGGCGCGCGGTTCGGCGTTACCGTGAACGCGATCGCTCCCGGCTATATCGACACGGACATGGTTGCTGCCGTGCCCGAGGAAGTGCTCGGCAAGATCGTCGCCCGCATCCCCGTCGGACGGCTCGGCAAGGCCGACGAGATCGCGCGCGGAGTCGCCTTCCTGTGTGATGAGAATGCGGGCTTCATCACCGGGTCGACGCTGTCGATCAACGGCGGCCAGCACATGTATTGATGGAGCGCGATTACGCTCCGCCGAAGAAGCGCTCGGTGATCATCGCCGGGCACCAGACGTCGATCAGCCTCGAGCCGATGTTCTGGGATGCGCTCGAAGCCGCGGCCCGGGAACGGGGATGTCCGGTGAACGCGCTCGTCGCCGAGATCGATGTGGCGCGGCTCGACGCTGACCAGCCGCCGAACCTCACATCGGCGATCAGGCAATGGCTGTTCGAGCGGAAAGGCTCAGCGGCCTAGAAGGATCCGAGCCTGGCCGGCGATCTGCGCGAGCATCGGAGCGCTGACGTGGCCCTCGCTGCGGGCTCGAGAGACGAGCTCGCGGAACTGGTCGATCCGTGCCCGGTGCTTCTCGATATAGCCGTCGACGCAATCGTCGAGGTCGCTGCCGCGGCAGCGCGACAGGAAGTCGATGCGCAGCTGCTCGAAATCTCGCGCGAGGCCGGCGGTGAGCAGCCGCTCCCACTGATCGGCGGGAACAAAACGCGCGACCTGCTGCTGCGCCCAGTCGAGGCCGAGCGCTTCGCCCAGCCGCGTGTAGGCGCGAGTGACGGCGAGCTCGTCGAGTTTGTGCCGGGCCGCCAGCGCCGCGATTCCGAACACCCCATCGAGCTCATAGAGCCGCACCAGTCCGCGCACGATCTCCTCGCTTGCGCCAAGCGCGAGCAGGCGGTCGCGGCGGGCTGCCGCTTCATTGCGCACCTCGGAGCGGATCAGCTTGGCTGCCGCCGCGGAGATCTTGCGCACACCGGGCTCGAGCGTCTGGCAAAGAACCGAAATTCGCATCTCGCCGCCAGCGGCGCGGAGCACGTCTGACAGGTGCGCGCGAATGCTCGAGGCAGCGATCGAAAAGAGCTCGATCCTTACCGTCTCCGGAAGCTCGGCCTCCTCGATCTCCTTCCACAATTTGTCGAGGTCGAGCAGCCGCTCGGCGACGAGGAACGCGGCGACGACCTGCTTGAGCGAGGCGCCCTCCTCTTCGGTCATGTCGAAGGCGATTCCCGGGCCCAGGCGGTTGACCAGGCGATTGGCGACCTTGGTGCCGATGATCTCGTTGCGCAGGCGATGCGCACGGATCGCCTCAGCGTGGGACTTGCGCATCGGCTTGGGGAAAGCTTCGAACAACTCGGGCTCGACCAGCGGATCCTCCGACAGCCGCAGCTCCTCGGCGGCGTCCTGCAGGACGAGCTTCGAGATCGACAGGACGACGGCGAGCTCGGGCCGGGTGAGTCCGCGATTCTCCTGGACCCGCCGCAGAAGCTCCTCGCTCGAAGCGAGCCCTTCGACCTTGCGGTCGAGGCGGCCCGAGGCTTCGAGCAGCTCGATCGTCCGAACGTGCGCCGGAAGCGCAGTTGCTCCGCCCGCCTCGGCGATTGACAGCGCAAGCGTCTGCAGACGGTTGTCCTCGAGCACGATGTCGGCGACGTCGTCGGTCATCCGCGCCAGCAGGATGTTGCGCTTTTCGAACGCGAGCCTTCCGTCGCGCATCTCGCGGTTGAGCGGGATCTTGATGTTCACTTCATTATCCGAGCAATCGACGCCGGCGCTATTGTCGATGAAGTCGGTGTTGATCCTGCCTCCGCCTTCCGCGAACTCGATGCGGCCAGCCTGGGTGACGGCGAGGTTGGCGCCTTCGCCGATCACCTTCGCACGAACCTCGTCGGCATTGGCGCGAAGCACGTCGTTCGACGGATCGCCGACGTCGGCCTGGCTCTGCATCGACCCCTTGATGTAGGTGCCGATGCCGCCGAACCACATCAGATCGACCGGCGCTTTCAGGATCGCGGTGATCAGGCTTGCGGGGTCGAGCTCCTTCGCCTCGATTCCGAGCGCCTCGCGCGCTTCAGGGCTGAGCGGGATCGACTTCTCTGTCCGCGGGTAGACGCCGCCGCCGCTCGAAATCAGCTTGCGGTCGTAGTCGTCCCAACTCGAGCGCGGCAGATCGAACAAGCGCTTGCGCTCGACCCAGCTCCTCGCCGGATCGGGATTCGGATCGATGAAGATGTGCCGGTGGTCGAAGGCCGCGATCAGGCGCAGGGATTTCGACAGCAGCATACCGTTGCCGAAGACGTCGCCCGACATGTCGCCGCAGCCCGCGACCGTGACATCGTCCGACTGAACGTCGATTCCCATTTCGAGGAAGTGGCGCTGGACCGAGATCCACGCGCCGCGAGCGGTGATCCCCATCGCCTTGTGATCATAGCCGTTGGAGCCGCCGCTCGCGAAGGCGTCGCCGAGCCAGTAATTGCGCTCGAGCGCGATCGAGTTGGCGATGTCCGAGAAGGTCGCGGTTCCCTTGTCGGCGGCGACGACGAAATAAGGATCGTCGCCGTCGTGGATCACGACACCCGCGGGATGCACGACCTTGTCGTTGACGAGATTGTCGGTGACCGAGAGCAGCGAACGGATGAAGATCCGGTAACTCTCCGTCCCCTCCGCAAGCCAGGAGTCGCGATCGGACATCGGCGGGAGCTGCTTGGGATAGAAACCCCCCTTGCACCCCGTCGGGACGATCACCGCATTCTTGACGACTTGAGCCTTCATCAGGCCGAGGATCTCGGTGCGGAAGTCGTCGCGCCGGTCCGACCAGCGGATGCCGCCGCGGGCAACCGGCCCGCCGCGAAGATGGATGCCCTCCACGCGCGGGCTGTAGATCCATATCTCGCGCCATGGCACCGGCGCAGGAAGGCCGGGCACGGCAGCCGAATTGATCTTGAACGCGAGCGCTTCTTCCGCCGCCGGAGCGAAGGCATTGGTGCGCAGGATCGCTTCAACCAGCGCGCGCAAACGGCGAAGGATTCGGTCGTCGTCGATCGACCGGACCTTGGCGAGCGATCGATCGAGCTGCTCCCGACAGGCGGCGATCTGCTCATCGCGCTTGGTCGCGGCGGGATCGTGCGCGGAGACGAACAGGCCGATCAGCGCGCGGGTCGCATTGGGCGCGCGGCGCAATGCGTCGACCACCGTGATGAGGCCGAAGCTGCTCCCGGTCTGGCGCAGGTAGCGGAACCAGGCGCGAAGCCAGACCACCGGCTGGGTGTCGAGTCCGGCATAGAGGACGAGCTGATTGAACTCGTCATCCTCCGCCGCGCCGCACAGGACGTTCGCGATGGCTCGCTCGATCTCGCCCGTGCGCGCCAGGATCGAATCAAGGTCCGCCTCCGGGCCCACCTCGACGTGGAAATCGTGGATGAAGCCGATCCCGCCGGCGAGCTCTGTCGGAAGCTCCTCGAGCACCCGGAACCCGAAATTCTCCAGCACCGGAACCGCCTCGGACAGCGGAATGAGGCCGCTCTTGCGGTAAGTCTTGAGCCGCAGCTGGCGCGGCGCGTCGGTTGAGACGCGGGAAATCCGCACGTCGCGATCCGAATCGTCGCTCAGCGCGCACAGTCGCAGGATGTCGGCGGCGCTCTCCTCGGGCGCGCTGCGCGAGCGGTAGGTGTCGGGGAACGCCCCGATGTACGTGAGTGCGAGCCTCGTCGCCCGCGGCGCGCCCGCCCTTTCGATCAGCTCGGCCTCGACCGCCGGGGCCCAGCCGCGGACCATCTCGACGACCGCCGCATCCAGCGCCTGCGAATCAGGCGGAGCGGCCTCCTCGTCGATATATTGGGTGTACCGAATGAGCGCGAGGTCGGCGTCGCCGAGCTCGACGGACCAGCTGGTGATCTCGCGGCCAACCTCGTTCTGGAGAAGGGCGGCGATCGCCAGCCTCCGGGTCGTGCTCAGCTCCTCGCGCGGCAGCCATACAAAGGTGAAGAGCTGACCCTTCAATATGCTCCGGACCTGGAGCAGCGCAGGCCGAGGGCGATCGGCGAGCGACATCGCCATCATCACCAGCTCGCGCAGTGAGTCGTAATCGATGGCAATCACCAGGTCGCGCGGAAGCGAGGCGACCGCGTGGCGCAGGGCCTTTCCGGAATGGCCCTTCGGATCGAAGTGCAAGTCCTGGTCAAGCTGCTTTAGCCGCGCCCGAAGTACCGGCACTTCACCTGGCTGGACGCGCAGCGCTTCGCTGGTCCACAGGCCTGCGTGCACGCCGATCCCGACGACCTTTCCATTTTCGCGGATCGGCACGACGACGAGATCGAGCGGGACCCGGCGGTGGACGGTCGACTTGCGTTCCGCCTTGGCCATCAGCGGCACTTCGCCGCCGTGCTCGAGATAATTCATTGCGCCGAGGCAGCCGCCCTCGTCGGTCGGAGCGCCCGGGATGCTGAAGATGCCGAGCGTCTGCGACGGCGCCTCGTAAGGCTTCTCGACCTGGTAGCCGAGCAGGGTCATCGCACCGTCAGCGAACCAGTTGAGCAGCGCCCCGCCCTCGTCGCCGGCTTCCTTCGCGTCGGAGCGCATCCGGGCCTGCAGCGCCTCCCAGTCGCGGACCGCGAGACGAACATCCTCGAGCACGCGACGCAAATCGCTCGCGAGCTCTTGGCGGCCGCGGGCGTCCGCCCGATCGAGCTCCAGGTACATCATCGATTCCCGGCGGTGCTTGTCGCCGCACAGCGGTTCGACGCGCTCGAGCTCGCCGTCCTCGTCGCGATCGACGCAGACCACCGGGTGGAGGAGGCGATAAATGGTGAGCTGCCGAGCGGCGATCGCGTTGGCCACCGAGTCGACCAGAAACGGCATGTCGTCGTTGACGAGGCCGATGCGCATCCGCCGATTGCCGGCCTCGCCGCCGATCGACTGAATGCGAAGCGCGAGCTCGCCGCGCTTCCGCTTGGCGGCAACGTCGGCGAGGAACTCTGCCGCCTCGCGCTCCGCTTCGCGTGAAAGTCCCTGGGTTTCTCCTGGAAGTGCGTTTCCTGTCAGCGCCTTTCGGATCGACTCGACCAGCGGCGGGTCCAGGCGCGTGTGGGCCGTCATTGAAAATTCTGCTCCGGGGGTCTTTGTGAGGCTGGCGGGCCTATAGACCTGCGCTCCGCAAGGGAACAACCCCGCCCCGGCAGGCAGACGACTAGCGGCCGCAGCCGCCGGACGGAGCGATCAGGCGGCGGCGCGGATCGCGCGTTCGATCAAGGCTTGATCCTCAATCACAGCAACCGGCTCGTGCCGGCCATCTGCCCCTCGCCGGGTCACCACCAGCGCAAACTCCTCATCCGCCGGCAGCTGCTCAAGAGAAATAGAGGGCGCCGCGCGGAGGCGCGTTCGGGCGACTTCCGTCTTCGTGTCGGGCTTCGATTCGGGACGGCGCGCCTGCCGCTCGGCGGCGACCAGCGCCTTCAGACCACCAGGCTGCTTCTGGATCAGGTCCTCGAAGCCACCGCCCTCGACGTCTTGGCGAAGCGCATAAGAGAGCGCGGCGGCGAACTCGGTTAGCCGAGCCTTGTCGTAATCGATTCCGAAGACGAGCTTGACGATGGGAGTCATCGGCGCGCGGCTCTGGGCCTTCACCCCCGACTCCTCGAGCAGCTCGGCATATTCGTCGGCATTGTCCTGCGCCGCGAGCGCAAAGTCATAAGCGAGCGACAATGCACGATAAAGCGCGGCACGGGTGCGGCCCTCGCCCGCCTTGACCGCATCGGCCGTCTCGCGCGCCGCCCACAGCCGGTCCGCGAGCCCGGCATTCTCATCCAGCTCGAAACTTGGCAGCTCGACCGATTCGGCGTCGGCCAGCGGCCCGTCCTCCCAAGAAAAGTGAACCGCAGGCGCCTCTGCCGATTCGGGCGTCGGTTCGATGTCGACCGTGGGCTCTTCGCCGGCTTCTTCGACCGGTTGTTCCTGCACGGATTCGACCGGTTCGAGCGGCTCTCCGGCGTCGAACTCGGCCGGTTCCTCCGCCGCTTCGGCGACCGCCTCAGTCAGCTCGAAAGCGTCATCGGCAACGGTCTCGGCCGCTTCGTCCTGCGCCAGCTCCGGCTCTTCCGGCTCCTCGCCCGAATCGAACTCGACGCGTGGAAGCTCGGCGGCCTCGCTGACCGGCTCCTGCGTATCGTCCTCCACACCCACGCGCTTCCAGTTGATCACGCCGTAGATGAAATCGATCGACTCCCCATCCGACGAGAACGGCATGAGGATACCGCGATAGCAAATCGTCTCCTCGCGCTGATTGGCGAATTCGGCCTCGAAGCCGATCGGCGCTCGATTGGCGATGATCTGGAGATAATGATCGGTCAGGCGCGACAACAGCGACCGGCTCGGCACGTCGTCGATGTTGCGCGTGTCTTCAGTGAGGCCGCATTCCTCGCGGATCGCCGCACCGATGTAGGGAATCGCCGGATTGTCGCGCCCGCAGGTGAAATCGAGAAGCACGCTATTGGCGGCGAAGTCGGTGACGTCGGCGGGCTCGAGATCCTCGATCGAGGGAAAATCGCGCCCTTCGAGCAGCGACACCCAATGATTGTAGGCGCGGACGTGCATCCGGCGCTCGTCGGTGCCGATTGCTGCAGCAACATCGTGAGAAGCTGTCGTTTCCGATGCGGTCTCCGTGTCGAACTCGCTCGGATGCTCGCGATAACTGTCCATATGGTCTGGGCCCACTTCCCCCCAAGTCCGGTGGAAAATGGCCGAGCGGCGTTACCAAAGCGTTAAGCATATTTGATCAAGTCGGGAGAGGCGCTTGCCGCAACCGCGGAGCGCTGATACTGGGCGCCCGCTTTTTCCCGAAAAGAGCCAGGCCGCTTTAGCTCAGCTGGTAGAGCACATCATTCGTAATGATGGGGTCGCGTGTTCGAGTCACGCAAGCGGCACCATTTCTTCATTGAAGCTTGCCGCTCTCAGCGCGCAGCTTTGTCGCAAGCCCCACGGAGGTTGAGTCGGAGGGGCACGCAATGAAGATCGTGTCGTCACCGCAAATCGTGCCCACGATCTCCGATAGGCCCGACTCGTCGAGGGCGACGCCGACGAGATGCGCTGATCCGGGCGGCGTCTTGATCACCACGAGATTTGATGCCGTCTCGATCGAACGGGCGAAGTCGCGAAGCACCGATCCGACGTGCGGGCCGCTCGCGGCGCGCAGCTGGTCCGGGAGCGAATAGCTCGATTGTCCCGCACGGCGCACCTTCACGGCGCCGATCTGCTCGAGGTCGCGGGAGATGGTCGCCTGGGTGACTGCGAAGCCTAAGGCGGCGAGTCGCTCGGCGAGTTCCTCCTGGCTGCCGAGGCTTCCGCCCCGGATCAGTTCGGCTATCGCGTGTTGCCGTCGTTCCTTGAGATCGTTCATGTGCATGAATATACATTTGCTTGCATATTTATGCAATCGTCCCCATAGCCGCGCCCTTCATGATTCGAACGGCGATCCTTGGAGCCTCTGGCTATGTCGGCGGCGAGCTGCTGCGGCTGATGGGCGCGCATCCCGAGCTCGCGCCCGCGAAGCTGTTCGGCGAGAGCAAGGCGGGACAGCCGCTCTCCGCTGTGCACCCGCACCTCGCCCTGCTCCATCCGCAAGCCAAGATTGAGCGCTTCGACGATGGCTCGCTCGAGGACATCGATCTCATTTTCTCCGCCCTGCCCCACGGCCACAGTCAAAAGATTGCTGCGACCATCCTCGACAAGGGCATTCCCATCGTCGACCTCGGCGCTGATTTCCGGCTGAACGACGCTGAAAGCTACGAGCAGTGGTACGGGCACGCGCATGATGCGCCCGAGCTTCTCTCGACATTCGTCTACGGCATCCCGGAGCTCAATCGCGAGCAGATCCGCCACTCCAAAGCTGTCGCGGCGGCCGGCTGCTATGCGACCGCGTCGATCCTTGCACTCAAACCGCTGGTCGATGCGGGGCTCGTCGAAGCCGAAAGCCTAATCGTCGATGCGGCGTCTGGCGTGAGCGGCGCCGGGCGGGAAGCCAAGGAAGCGACGGGCTTCTGCAGCGTAACCGAAAGCTTTTCCGCCTACGGACTGCTCAACCACCGTCACACGGCCGAGATGGAAATGGCGCTCGGCGGGAGGTTGCTGTTCACGCCGCACCTCGCGCCGATGAGCCGCGGGATCCTCGCGACCTGCTACGGCGAAGCGGCGGCCGAGGGCGATCCGCTGCAGGTGCTGCGTGACGCTTACGCCGCCGAGCCGTTCGTGCACGTCACCGACCAGCTGCCCGCGACCAAGTGGGTCGCCGGCTCGAACGGCGCGGTCGTAACCGCCCGGCGGGACGAGCGCACCGGGCGAATCCTGGCAATCTCCGCGATCGATAATCTCGGCAAGGGCGCGGCCGGCCAAATGATCCAGTGCGCCAACCTCATGCTCGGGTTCGACGAGACCGCCGGGCTCACAACCACGGGAGTTTATCCATGAGCGTAACGGCGGCCGAGGGTTTCGTCGCAGCGGGGTGCCATGCGGGCATCAAGCGGCGGCGCTTCGACATGGCCATGATCGCGACCGAGGACCGCCAGCCGGTCGCCTGCGCGGCCGTGTTCACGCAGAACAAGTTCGCCGCGCCTCCGGTCGAGCTCGACCGAGCGATTCTGCGCGCGAACGGCGGCCGCGCGGCGGCAGTGGTCGTCACTTCAGGCAATGCCAATGCCGGTACCGGCGAGCAGGGACTGAAGGACGCGAAGGCGATGGGCTGTGCGACTGCTCTGGCGCTCAACGTCGGCGTCGGCGACGTGCTCGTCTGCTCGACCGGGATCATCGGGACTCCGCTGCCGATGCAGCCGATCCTGGACGCGACGCCCAGGCTCGCCGGCAAGCTGTCCCGCGCCGGCGCGGAGGATGCTGCGCGGGGAATCCTGACGACGGACCACAGGCCGAAGCAGGTCGTGATCCGCGGCTCTAATTTCACGCTCGGCGGAATGGCCAAGGGCTGCGGCATGATCGCGCCGAACATGGCGACGATGCTCGCCTTCCTCACGACCGACGCCGACGTGCCGCACGCCGCTCTGCGGCGGATCCTGAAGCGCGCCGCCGACGAGACGTTCAACACGCTGAACGTTGACGGCGCTATGTCGACCAACGACACCGCCATGCTGCTTGCGTCCGGTAAGCGGGGAACGCCGGATTTCGAGGAGTTCGGCAATGCTGTTGTCGCCGCCTGCAAGGACCTGACGATGCAGATGGCGCGCGACGCCGAGGGCATGACGCGGATCGCGCATCTGTCGGTCACCGGCGCGGCCAATGACGCTGAGGCGAAAGTCGCCGCCAAGGCGATCGCCGAGAACAATCTGGTCAAGTGCAGCTGGTACGGCGGCGATCCTTACTGGGGACGGCTGCTCGCGGCGGCGGGCTCCTGCGGCGCCGCAATGGACGTCGCGAAAACGCGCGTCAGCTATGGCGGCATCGCGGTCGCCGAGGGCGGAGTCGCGGTTCCCCACGACGGCCAGGCACTCGCCGAGCACATGATGGGCGAGGAGATCGCGATCGAGGTGCACCTCGGCGCCGGCGCCCACAACGCCCGAATGATCGGGATCGACCTCGGTCCGGGCTACATCAAAGAGAATAGCAGGACGTCATGACTCCCGGTGAAACCGCGCGGGTGCTCGTCGAGGCCCTGCCCTACATCCGCCAGTTCGCCGGCAAGTCGGTCGTCGTGAAGCTCGGCGGCGCGGCGATCGACCGCGAAAGCGATCTCGCGCTCGCGCAGGACGTGCTTCTGCTGCGCAGCGTCGGCGTGCGCTGCGTGCTGGTCCACGGCGGCGGTCCGCAAGTCGATGCGATGCTCCGCCGCGTCGGCAAGGAGCCGGAGTTCAGGGATGGCCTCAGGGTCACCGACGCAGAGACGCTCGAGATCGTGCGCATGGTGCTGGTCGGGAAGATCAACCGCGATCTCGTCGCGGTCATCAACAGCCAGGCCGGCGAGGAGCCGGTCGCGGTCGGCGTCTCCGGCGAGGATGCGGGCCTGCTGACCGTCACTCCGGCGGATTCGATTTTCGGCTTCGTCGGTAATGTGACGAATGTCCGCGCCGAGCTCATCCACCGCCTACTCGACGACGGGCTGACGCCGGTGATCTCGACCGTCGGCACCAATGCCGAGGGGCAGCCGTACAACGTCAATGCCGACGAGGCGGCGCGGGCGATTGCAGTAGCGATGCACGCCGAGAAGATCGTCTACCTGACGGCCGTCCCGGGCCTGCTCGACGACCCGGTCGACGAGAGCACTTTGGTCCCTCGCCTCACCTCTGACGAGCTTCGCGACCGGCTCAGCCACGAGAGCGTCGGCAAAGGCATGATTCCGAAGCTCAGAGCCTGTGCCGATGCCGTCGATCAGGGTGTCGGCTTTTCGCACATCATCGACGGCCGAGTGCCCCATTCGCTGCTGATCGAGCTTCTGACCGACCACGGCGTCGGCACCATGATCCGGAAAGAGAAGACCTGGTGAAGCACCTGCTTTCCATGGCGGACCTCGGCGCTGCCGACGTCGAGGCGATCCTCGCGCTTTCGGAGCAGCCGGCGCCGCGCGTGCTTCAGGACAAGGGCGTCGCGCTCTATTTTGAGAAGCCGAGCGCCCGCACCCGCAACTCGATGGAGCTCGCGACCGCCCAGCTCGGCGGCCACCCCGTCTATCTGCAGCCGGCCGAGCTCGGGATCGGCAGCCGCGAAAGCGTCGAGGACGTGACTCGCACCCTCGCCTGCTATCATTCGATCATTGCGGCACGGGTGTTCGACCATGGGCTGCTCCAAGAGATGGCGGCGGTGAATGCCGCGCCGGTGCTCAACATGCTGTCGGGCACCGACCACCCGCTCCAGGCGCTCGCGGACCTGCTGACGATGAAGCAGCTCACTGGCCGCCTCGAAGGAGCGCGCGTGGCGTTCATCGGCGAGGGCAACAATGTCTCGCGCTCGCTCGCGCAAGCTTGTGCGCTGGTCGGCGCCGAGTTCGTGATTGCCAGTCCAGCCGGCTACGGCTTCGAGGGATCGACGAACGATCCTGCCGAAGCGGTCAAAGGCGCCGACGTGGTCTACACCGACGTGTGGGTCTCGATGGGCGGGGAAGAGAGTGCCGAACGCCGAGCCGCCTTCGAGCCGTTCCAGGTCGACGAGGCATTGATGGCGCTGGCGCCGGACGCCTGGTTCATGCACTGCCTCCCCGCGCGTCGCGGGGAGGAAGTCACCGCGCCGGTGATCGACGGTCCGCGCTCCGCCGTCTGGCGGCAGGCGGAGAATCGGATGCACACCGCGCGCGGCGCGATGCTTTGGATGATGGGCGTGACGCCCCAATCGGGATCAGGGAATGAGCAAGAAGAAGCTGAAGGTAGTACTCGCTTATTCGGGCGGGCTGGACACGTCGATCATCCTCAAATGGCTGCAGACCGAATATGACGCGGAGGTCGTGACCTTCACTGCCGACCTCGGCCAGGGCGAGGAGGTCGAGCCGGCACGGCGCAAGGCGGAGATGCTCGGCGTCAGACCCGAGAACATCTTT
>JABFXK010000205.1 GCA_013361785.1 Sphingomonas sp. | reverse complement strand
CCCGCGGCTTAGCTGCGCTACGAGTTGAAGGAGTGCTGGCGGGTCGAAAGGTTTTTCGATCCGCGGCACTCCTTTGAATTCCGGCGGGATAGCGGCCGATCCGTAACCGGTCGCGATTGCGAACGGCTTGCCCCGCGTCGCGAGGCGTGCGGCGAGCGGAAGTGCGCTCTCGCCGTGCAGGTTGAGATCGATCACGGCGCAGTCGAACGCGCCTTCGTCGATCTTCTTTGCCGCGGTTGAGAAGCTGGAGGCCGGGCCCACGATCACAGCTCCGGCGGCGGACAGTTCGCGCCTGAAATCGTCGGCGATGAAATATTCGTCTTCGACCACCAGAACGCGGACGCCTTCCATCGGAAGCTGTTGATCCGGGTGCATTTTTTTCTGGCTCATCTGCTGTAGCAATCAACCGTGCCCGAGCGTTTAGCGAAATAACATAGATGAGGCGTCGAGCGATGGCGCAGCCTACGGTTGATGTGGCCTTACAACGTACTGAGCGGGAACCGGCAGCGGCGTCCAAGCTGGAAGCATTCACGCGGTTGTCGGCCGACGACAAGAGCGCCCTTGCCCAGGTCACCGGCAACGTTCGCACCGTCGACGCGAGACGCGATCTCGTTTCTGAAGGAGACGAGCCGCGCTTCGTTCACCTGGTGCTCGACGGCTGGGGCTGCCGATACAAGACGCTGCCCGACGGCAAGCGCCAGATCGTCAGCTTCTTCCTTCCGGGCGATTTCTGCGACCTGAACGTCTATATTCTGCAGTCGATGGATCACAGCGTCGGCGCGATCACTCGGATGAAAGTCGCCGCGATCACCCCCGACGAGATGAACAGCCTGATGAACAGTCGGCCGCGGATCACGCAGGCGCTGTGGTGGGAAGATCTGGTCTCGGCCGCGGTCCAGCGCGAATGGACTTTGAACCTGGGGCAGCGCGACGCTTATGAGCGGATCGCCCACTTGCTGGTCGAGCTCTATTTGAGGCTGCGCGCCGTGGGGCGGGCGCAGCACGGCCGGTGTGACTTTCCGCTGACACAGAACGATCTCGCCGAAGCGACGGGTCTCACCGCGGTGCACGTCAACCGGACACTGCAGGAGCTGCGCAGGAACGGCTTGATCGAGCTCGATCGCAAGCAGCTCCACATCCTCGATCTCGACCGATTGATGGACGTGGCGATGTTCAATCCGAATTATCTCCACCTCGACCACGAGGGCCGGCACCTGGATGCGAATGCATGAGACAGCTGCCTTTGCGCGATCTCGGCACAGGAGTGCTGGACGGCTCACGCCGCTGCGCGAATCCGTGACGAAGCAGGGGCAGTTTGATGATCTCAGCGCGCCCGTCCCCGGCGAGAGCAGTGTCATTCGCAGGACCCCGTCGTCCCGACAGGCAATCTCAAGACCATGATACCGGCCCTTGGATCCCAAGTCGCCGGCCGAACCGAAACCGAGAACCGGCTGTCGAACGAGCTGGCAGCGATGGCGGCGCTGCGACGGGTCAGCTCGGAGCTGGCGTCGGGAGAAAATCCGCAGCCGCTTTACGACAAGCTCCTGGAGACGGCGATGCACCTGATGCACTCGCAAGCAGCCAGCCTTCAGGTGCTTCAGGATGGGCGCCTTCGGCTTACCGCGTCGCGCGGCTTTGCGGAGGAGTCCGCGGACCATTGGCGCTGGATCGACGCTGATTCGCGGACGGCGTGCGAGCGCGCGATGGCGGCGCGCGACCGCTTCCTGATCCCCGATGTCGAGGCCGACCCGGAGATAGCCGGGACCGGCGATCTCGATGCGTATCGGAAATCCGGCCTTCGATCGGTTCAGTCGACGCCGCTGATCGCTCGCGATGGGCATCTGCTGGGCATGATCTCGACCCACTGGAGCGAGCCGCACGAGCCCGCTGCGGACGACTACAAGCATTTCGATGTGCTGGTCCGGCAGATCGCCGATTTCATCGAGCGCGGCGAAGCGACGAAGCGTCTTCGGGAGAGCGAGCAGCAATATCAGTCATTGTTCGAGGCCTCGCCAGTCCCGTTCATGGTCCTCGCGCCCAACCAGCCCGACTTCACGATCCTCGCAGCGAACAAGGCCTATTTTGCTGCTACGCTGAGGACTCCTGAAACGTTGATCGGCCTCAGGCTGTTCGACGTCTTCAGCGACGATCCGACGAGGCCAGGCCAGCTTGGTTCGGAAGCGCTGGCGATCTCGCTCGAGAAGGTCTTGAAGACGAAGCGCACCGACGTGATGGAGCGAGTCCGCTATGACATCGTGAACCCCCGGGGTGAGTTCGAGCCGCACTGGTGGGAAGCGATCAATGCGCCGATGCTGGACGAATCCGGCAATATCACTGCGATCATCCACCAGGTCCACCGCGTCACCGAGCTTCACCTTGCGCAGGAGGCTGAACGCGAGAGACAGGACAGCCAGGCGTTCCTGCTCAAATTCTCGGCTGCCCTTCGCGCCGAGCCCGACGCGGACGCAGTCGCCAACCGAGCAATCGCGATGCTGCTCGACCGTCTGCAGCTCGATCGGAGCTATATCACTTTCTATCGGCCGGCGGAGGATGAGGCGGTCATTCCGTACCAAATCGGCAACGAAAGCGTTCCGCCACTGCCGTCCAAAGTCCGGCTGTCGGATTTTCCTGAAGCCTACGAACAAGTGCTCGAAAGGACCTTCGTCATAGATGACGATTTCGAGCGCCTCGGCGTGTCGGATTCGGAGCGCGCCAATAGCAAGGCGCTCGGCATGCGCGCGATGGTCGCGTCCACGACACGACGCGGCGCCAAGGACCCGATCTGCTCGATGGTCGCCGTATCCTCACGCCCCCACCACTGGACACCGGGGCAGATCGCCCTTGTCGAGGAAGCGGCCGAGCGGACTTGGGCATTCATGGAGCGGGCCCGCGCCGAGGCGGCGCTTCGCGATAGCGAACGGCATGCGCAGACACTGCTTGCGGAGCTTCAGCACCGGGTTCGCAATACGCTTGCCGTGGTCCGCTCGATTGCTCGTCGGACGGCCGAGAACAGCTCGAGCGCCGAGGACCTGCTCGCACATTTCCAGGGCCGGCTCGACGCTTTCTCGCGGGTGCAGGCGGCGGTAACCCGGAGCGCGGGCGGAAAGGTCGACCTTGCATCTCTGATCGAGGACGAGCTGATCGCCCATGCTGCGCATACCGACGGCCAGGTCCGGATCAGCGGCCCGGCGGTCGCACTGGACCCGAGGGCAGCCGAGAGGATGAGCCTTGCAGTGCACGAGCTGACGACGAATGCGGTCAAGCACGGCGCCCTCATCAACGATCGCGGGCAGATTTCGGTAAGCTGGAAGAGGACGAACGGTGGCGGCGAGCTGTTTTTCAGCTGGATCGAGAAGGGCGTTGACGTCGACCTCGAGCGGGTGAGGGGCGACGGATTCGGGATGGAGCTTCTTCGCGCCTCGCTGCCCTATGATCTGCAAGCACAAACGACTGTCGACCTTCAGCCGACCGGATTGCGGTTCGAGCTGACGATGCCGTTGCCCTCCGCGACATGACGGAAATCAATCCGGCGCCGTAGCAATCTGGCGTTCAGGATCGCGGCATAGATTTTGCGCGTCCATTCGATTGATAAAGATGGAGGATGTTTCGTGAGGAAGCTTCCTGCTTTCGCTTTGGCTGGCGTCGCCGCTGCCGCGCTCGCCGGCACCGCTTTGGCCGCAGCGCCCGAAACGCATGTGATGAACGTGCCGCTTCCCGACGGAGCGGTCGGCCACGTCCAATATATCGGCAATGTGGCGCCCAAGATCACGATCGCGCAGGGGCCGGTCGCCGCGGCGGAGACGCCTTGGGCGATGCCATTTCCGTCCTTCGCCGGCCTCGGCCAGATGATCGAGGAGATGCAGCGGCAGAGCCAGGCAATGATGCGCCAGGCACAAGCGATCGCTCATCAGCCGGCTGGCGCGGCCCCTTATATCGCTTCTTACGGCAACCTTCCGGTCGGCGGGACGAGCACGACGGTCATATCGGTCAGCAATGGCGGCGCGACTTGCACGCGCACGACGCAAGTCGTCTCGCAGGGACCGGGGAAGGCGCCGAAGGTCACGTCGAACCTGAGCGGGCAGTGCGGCTCGGCCGGCGCTCCGCCTGCCGGAGCGGCCAATCCCGCCTGAGCGTCGGGGCGGCGCGAGTTCGCCGCGTGGACCGGAAAAATTCCGGTCCTTTCGCGTTGCCTCCGGCGGGGATGAAAATTAGTGCGGGCGTAGAGTTGACGCCGCTGCTTCGTCCCTAGCTTGTTCCATTATCGCCGGAGAGCATTTGCCCGTGCCGAGACGCGTCAAGGATTTCATCGATATCAGCGAGTATACCTCGCTCGACGACCTGATCCGCTACCTCAAGACGATCCGGGACAATCTTCCGCCGGAACACCAGGCCGAACTGAAGATCCGTGGCGATGACGTGTTCGGACGGAGGCTGACGATCAGCTATTTTCGCGAGCAGACGGCCGAGGAGCTCGAAATCGAGTCCAAATATGGCGACACGGACGGGGCGAGCATCGAGGAGCTTCGGCGCAAGCTCGACGACGTTCCGTTCAGGCTGGGCAAGGCGAATAACGGCTAAAGCGACGGATCGCCGGCACCTTCGTCTCCGACTTTCGAGCGTTCAACCAGGCGGTAGCGCTCCCACAGTTCATAGCCGGCCGACGACGATTGGCTCCGCGCCTTCGACCGCGCGTCATCATCGTCGGCGGCCTCGACCCACTCGGCACCACTAATCCGGCCGGCCCCATCAAGCCGGTACAGACGGTAAGTCGGCAAACGCGTACCCCCCGCTAATCCAGCGCGGCGTATCACGAGGACGCGTTTCAGCGATTAACCTGAATTACATCAAGAGCCTGCTTTCGTGTTGTAAATGCAAGCTTTTATGAAAACTGACATTGCTGTAACCTAGGTTAATCCAAAAACCCAAGGTGCGTTGCACAAAGCGCTGCGAAATGATCACCGTCCATTTGAAGAAGCTGAAACGGCGTACCGAGATCAGCTCCGAGGAAGAGCGGGCGATTCGTGGGGCCGTCGCCGAGGTCCGGCAGGTCCGGGCCGACGAGCTGGTCATACGCAGCGGCGAATATCTCAGTTCGAGCATCATTCTGCTCGACGGCTGGCTGGCTCGCAGCAAGGACCTTCCAGGCGGCGAACGGCAGGTAACCGAGCTGCACATCGCCGGCGATTTTCCGGATCTCCACGGGTTCACCCTGAAACGACTCGACGACGACATCACCGCGCTTAGCGATTGCCGACTCGCGGTCGTCCCACACGAGCGGATTCTCGAGGTCACGCAGAAATTCACGAGGCTTGGCCGTGTCTACTGGTTCTCGACCAACGTCGACGCGGCGATCCAGCGCGAGCTGTCCCTGTCGCTCGGCCAGCGCTCTGCCATCTCGCGGATGGCGCACCTTTTCTGCGAGCTTTACGTGCGCCTCGACGTCGTCGGCCGCGCCTCCAATAACGGTTACGCTTTTCCGCTCACCCAACGCGAGCTCTCGGAGTGTCTCGGCCTTACGGTCGTCCACGCGAACAGAACCTTGCAGGAGCTTCGCCGCCGTGGCCTGCTCGAGCTGGAGAACCGCCATTTGACCATCCGCGACATGCGCGGCCTCGAAGGCCTCGCCGAATTCGACCCGAGCTACCTCTACCTGGAAAAGCACCAGCTATAGCGCACCCCGATGCGCTTTAATGGCACAGCTGCGCCCGAGCCGCGTTGGCTTCGCCATGGCAAGCACGATCAAAAACCAGGCGGCCCGGCGCGCTGAAGTCCGAAAGGCGGCGGAGCAGCCGCAGTCGCTCTTCGCCGCCAACTGGCGCTCATGGCTGCTCGCCGCCTTGCTCATCGCCGGCGTGGTCGTCGCAGTCCTCCACTGGGGCGACGTCAAGAAATTCGCCGCGCTGGTCGCCCACGCCCAGCCGATATGGCTGCTTGCCGCCGCCGCGGCGCAGGTCCTGACCTATGTCGCGCTGGCCATCGAATGGACGCTGGTACTTCGAATGGCGAAGTGCCGAGGCCCGTTCGGCAAGCTGCTCGGACTGACCGTCGCCAAGCATTTTGCCGATCAGATGGTGCCTACCGCCGGAATGAGCGGCAATGTCGTTCTAGTCGATCGCCTGAGGGAAATCAGCGGGTCGCGGCCGGTCGCGCTCGCCGCGCTGATCATGACCGTCATCGCTTATTACGCGTCCTATGGAGTCGCTTCGCTGCTGGCGCTGCTCCTGCTGTGGATTCATGGCCAGACCAGCTGGGTCGTCATCGGCCTGATCAGCGCGTCGCTTGGACTATCGGCCGGCGTTCCGACCCTCGCGCTGTGGCTGCACAGGAAGGGGGCGAAGGCAATTCCAGCATGGCTGCGGCAGATCCGGACGGTCTGCGAGCTGTTCGAGATGATCAAGGAAGCGCCGACCAGGCTGGTGCGGAACACGCGGCTCATCGGCGAGCTGACTTTGCTGAACTGCGCCGGATTTGCGCTTGATGGGCTGACGATGCTGTTCTGCCTTTTCTCGCTCGGGGTCTATGTTCCGTTCGGGATCGCGTTCGGCGCGTTCATCCTCGCCTCGATCGTGGTGACACTCGGGCCGATCCCGATGGGCCTCGGATCGTTCGAGGCGGTCAGCATTGGCATGCTTCGGGCGATGGGCGTTCCATTCGAGGCCGCGCTTTCGGCGACGCTGCTGTTCCGCGGCTACACGCTCTGGGTACCGCTGATCCCGGGAATGTTCGCGGCGCGCCGGCAGCTCAGGCGCAAGAAGCGCTAGCCGACGCTGTCCTCGACCCATGCGGCGTAGGAGCCGAGGATCTTCTCGACCGGCCAGCTGACGATGCAGGGCACGTCATAGCTATGGAGGCCGGCAATGCGCGTGATCAGCGCATCGACGCTGCTGTCGGAGGTCTTGAAAATGGCGGCGACCTCGTCGGTCGTCTCCAGGGCGCCTTTCCACCGATAGATCGATTGGACCGCAGGGAGGACGTTGATGCAGGCTGCAAGACGCTCCTCGACGACGGTCCGGCCGATCCGCTCGGCCTCGTCGACGTCCGCGAAGAGAGCGTAGACGGAGACAACGCTCATGCGCGCTGGCGCCCGAGCTCGTGCGCGCCCCAGACGGTGCTCGCAAGCACGAGCGCGCCTGTCGCCTGGTGAAGCACTGCGAGCCAGATCGCGATTCCGGTCAGCACCGTCAGCACTCCGAGAATGATCTGAGTCCCGAACGCGGTGTGGATCGCGATGGAGGCGGGGCGCGCGCCTTCCACTTTGCGGAGCTTGCGGGCGAAGACGACCAGGACGGCGACGACGACCCACGCCCACCAGCGATGCATGAAGTGCAGAAGATAGAGATCGTGGGTCATTGCGAAGAGCGCACCGTGCGACCAGTCGATCCCTTCCGGAATGAGATGGCCGTTCATGTCGGGCCAAGTGTTCGACACATAGCCGGCGCGGAAGCCTGCGACCCAGGCGCCGAGCAGCAGCTGGACGAAGAGGATCGCAAGCGCGAAGACGCTCCAGCCGGTCAGGCGCGCAGGCCTCTCGGGCAGCCGCCGCAGATCGAGCGCGGTCCAGATCAGCGCGGAGAACAGGAACAAGGCGAAGAGCAGGTGGGCGGAGAGGCGGTAGGGGCTCACCTCGACGCGGCCGCCCTCCAGACCCGACATCACCATGAACCAGCCGACGGCGCCCTGAAGCCCACCGAGGACGAACAGCGCCGCCAGCCGCCATGCGAAACCCTTCGGAACCTCGCGCTTGACCGCGAACCAGCCGACGCCGACGAAGAAGACAAGGCCGATGAACCGGCCGAGGAGGCGGTGAACCCACTCCCAGAAGAAGATGAACTGGAAACCGGACAGCGTCATTCCGGCGGGGCCGGCGAGCTCCTTGTACTGCGGCGTCTGCTTGTAAAGTTCGAACTTCTGCACCCAGTCGGCGTGACTGAGCGGCGGGACTGCGCCGGTAACGACGTTCCACTGGGTGATCGAAAGGCCGCTTTCGGTGAGGCGCGTGATCCCGCCGATCACCACCATCGCGAACACGAGGCCGGCGACGACGAACAGCAGGTTCGAAAGTGCGACCGGGCGTGCGGTTGCGGCCGTTGCCGGCGGCGAGGAGGCGATGACGGTGCTCATGAGACGAGCGCCTATTCGCGTGCGACGGCGCGCTGGGCAAGGGCGCAATTCCTGCTGATGTTATATTGTATCGTGCCGGCTGCCAGCCTATATGCGCGATTGCATGGCTTCAAAACCGGTCTCGACCAGCCGCCTCGACCGAATCGCGATGGGATTGTCGGGCCTGTGCGCGGTCCATTGCGTCGCGACCGCGGTGCTCCTCGGCCTGCTCGCGTCCGCCGGCGGGCTGCTCGGCAAGCCGATCATCCATGAAGTCGGGTTGACCCTGGCGATGATCCTCGGCGCAATCGCGCTCGGACGGGGGATGCGCGAGCATGGTGTGGTGCTTCCGAGCGCTGTCGGCATCCTGGGATTGCTAATCATGGCCTATGCGATGAGCCTCCATGAAAGCGGCTTCGAACCGGTGGTGACGATCCTCGGAGTTTCGATCCTCGCGCTCGGCCATCGGCTCAACATCAAGGCGAAGCAGCGAAGCGCCTGATTGCTTGTTCGCCCGGTTTGCGAGGGCTATCTTCGGAGCAGGCATGGCCGATCACGATCACAAGCTCCACAAGGGACAGTCGCTCAAGGAAGCCGCGCGCGACCGGCTGACGCGCGAAGGCGAGCAGTGGACCGGAATGCGCGCCGCCGTGTTCGATGCGCTTGCGGGCTTCGACAAGCCGGCGAGCGCCTACGATATCGCCGAGGCCGTCTCGAAGGCCGAAGGCCGGCGTGTCGCCGCCAACAGCGTCTATCGAATCCTCGACCTGTTCGTTACGGCGAACCTGGCGCGGCGGGTCGAGAGCGCCAATGCTTATGTCGCCAACCAGCATCCCGAATGCCTGCACGACTGCATCTTCCTGATCTGCGACAACTGTGGGCAGACCGTGCATGTCGACGATGACGCCTTGTCGGAGAGTATTCGCAAGGCAGCGTCGAACGCGGGCTTCTCAGCGCCGCGGCCGGTGATCGAAGTGCGCGGCAAGTGCGGCGACTGCGAACACTGAGCTGAGCAAATCCTGAGCAATTGCTGAAATCGTCCGAACGCCGGGCCGAATCCGTGACATCTCAAGGGCATCCGCGTAAGGCGTCGCGCGATGAGCGATCGCCCCGAAACGCCTCTGCTCGACACGGTCAAATTCCCGGCCGATATCCGGGCTTTGAGCAAGGAGCAGCTGCCCCAGCTTGCTGACGAGCTGCGGCAGGAGACGATCTCTGCCGTCTCGGTCACGGGCGGCCATCTCGGGGCCGGGCTCGGCGTGATCGAGCTGACGATCGCGCTTCATTATGTGTTCGACACGCCCAATGACAAACTGGTGTGGGATGTCGGGCACCAGGCCTATCCCCACAAGATCGTCACTGGCCGGCGCGATCGCATCCGGACTCTGCGGCAGGGCGGGGGCCTCAGCGGCTTCACGAAGCGCAGCGAGAGCGAATACGACCCGTTCGGCGCCGCGCACAGCTCGACCTCAATCTCGGCGGCGCTCGGCTTTGCGATGGCGAACAAGCTGTCGGGATCGCCGGGCAAGGCGATCGCGGTCATCGGCGACGGCGCGCTTTCCGCGGGCATGGCCTATGAGGCGATGAACAATGCGGCGGCGGCCGGGAACCGGCTGATCGTCATCCTCAACGACAACGACATGTCGATCGCGCCGCCCGTCGGGAGCCTCAGGAATGCGCTCGCCCGGCTGGTGAGCTCCGGCAAATATCTGGCGCCGCGCAAGCTGGCACAGAAGCTGGCGCGGGCGATGCCAGAGCCGCTCCACGTCGCGGCGCGGCGGATGGAAGAATATGCGCGGGGCCTGTTCACCGGCGGCACGCTCTTCGACGAGCTCGGCTTCTACTATGTCGGGCCGATCGACGGACATGATGTCCGGGCGCTTGTGGAAGTGCTCGAGAATGTCCGCGACGCCGAGATCGGACCGATGCTGGTCCACGTCGTGACCAAGAAGGGCAAGGGCTACGCGCCCGCCGAGAACGCCGCCGACAAATATCACGGCGTGGTCAAGTTCGACGTCGTCTCGGGCGTGCAGGCCAAAGCCGCTGCCGGAGCGCCGAGCTATACCAGCGTCTATGCGAAGGCGCTCGCCGGGGAGATGGAACGCGACGAGAAGGTGGTCGCCATCACCGCGGCGATGCCTTCGGGCACCGGGCTCGACAGGGTCGCGGAGCAATTCCCGGAGCGGACGTTCGACGTCGGAATCGCCGAGCAGCATGCGGTCACGTTCGCGGCGGGGCTGGCGGCGCAGGGTTATCGGCCGTTCGCGACGATCTATTCGACCTTCCTGCAGCGCGCCTATGACCAAGTGGTGCACGATGTCGCGATCCAGAACCTGCCGGTGCGGTTCGCGATGGACCGCGCCGGGCTCGTCGGTGCCGACGGCGCGACGCACGCCGGGAGCTTCGACCTCGCTTATCTCTGTACGCTCCCCAACTTCGTGGTGATGGCCGCCGCCGACGAGGCGGAGCTCTGCCACATGGTCCACACGATGGCGCTGCACGACAGCGGGCCGATCGCGGTGCGCTATCCGAGGGGTGAGGGCCGGGGCGTTGCGCTTCCCGAGCAGCCGGAGGCGCTGGAGATCGGAAAGGGTCGCGTCGTCCGCGAGGGCAAGAAGGTCGCGATCCTCTCGCTGGGGACGCGGCTTGCCGAAGCGGAGAAGGCGGCCGATCAGCTAGACGCCATGGGCCTGTCCGCCACTGTCGCCGACCTGCGTTTTGCGAAGCCGCTCGACAGCGAGCTGATCCGGCGGCTGCTCACGAGCCACGAGGTCGCGGTGACGATCGAGGAGGCGTCGATCGGCGGGCTCGGCGCGCATGTGCTGACTCTCGCCAGTGACGAGGGGCTGATCGACGCCGGGCTGAAGATCAGGACGATGCGCCTCCCCGACCATTTCCAGGACCACGACAAGCCCGAGCGGCAATATGACGAAGCGCGATTGAACGGGCCGCACATTGTCGAGACGGTGCTCAAGGCGCTGCGCGTGAACAGCGCAGGCGTTGAGGAGGTTCGGGCGTAGCCAAGATTCGTGCAGACCAGCTGCTGGTGAGCCGGGGCCTTGCCGAGAGCCGGACGCGCGCCCAGGCGCTGATCATGGCCGGGGCGGTGTTCTCGGGCGACCGGAAGCTGGCGAAGGCGGGGGAGATGCTCGCCGAGGATTCAGCGCTGGAAGTGCGCGGGAAGGATCACCCGTGGGTGTCGCGCGGGGGCATCAAGCTCGATCACGGGCTGACGCATTTCGGGTTCGATGTCGCGGGCGCGGTGGCGCTCGACGTGGGAAGCTCGACGGGTGGGTTCACAGACGTGCTCCTCTCGCGCGGGGCGGCGAAGGTCTATGCGGTGGACGTGGGCACGAACCAGCTCGCGTGGAAGCTTCGCCAGGACTCGCGGGTGGCTGTCCATGAGCAGACCAATGCGCGCAATCTCGACCGGAGCATCATCCCCGAGCCGGTGGACATCGTCGTGTGCGACGCGAGCTTCATCGGCTTGGCAAAGGTGCTGGAGGCCCCGCTGAAGCTGGCGAAGGGCGGCGCGAAGCTCGTGGCGCTGATCAAGCCGCAGTTCGAAGCCGGGCGCGAGGAGGTGGGGAAGGGCGGCGTCGTCCGCGATCCGGCGGTGCATCAGCGGGTCTGTTCCGAGGCGGCGGCTTGGGTCCAGTCGCAGGGCTGGCGCGTAGTGGGCGTCACGGAAAGCCCGATCACGGGACCCGAAGGCAATATCGAATTTCTTCTCGGAGCAGTGAAGCATGGCTGAAGCAGCCGAGCGGCGGAGCTGGTGGAAGATCGCCCTGATCTGCGTCGTTGCGATCGAGATTGCCGGCGGACTTAGCGGATGGGTTTCGAACTCGGGCTACGGCAACACCTGGTTCGACGGACTTCAGAAGCCGAGCTTCATGCCGCCGGGCTGGACCTTCGGCGTGGTGTGGCCGGTGCTCTACGCGATACTGGGCGTCGCGCTCTCGATGGTTCTGGCTGAGCCGGAGTCCGACCGGCGCAGGTTCGCGCTTATCCTCTTCTTCGCGCAGCTGGCGCTCAATTTCGCCTGGTCGCCGATCTTCTTCGCCGCGCACGACATCAGCCTGGCGAAATGGGTGATTTTCATGATGGCGGCGCTCGCGGCGGCGGCGGCCGGTCAGTTCCTCCGCATCAAGCGCGACGCGGCGCTCCTCATGTTGCCCTATCTCTCCTGGCTGGTGTTCGCGGCGACGCTCAACGCCACGATCGAGGTCCTGAACCCCGGCAGCGGGACGTCGCTGCTGGGCGTTTAAAAGCTGGGGATAGTTCAAGCAGTTGGGGATAGGTCCGGCGGCCGGGGTGGCGAAATCCGGCCCAATTCCCTATTTCCGCGGCGAAAGGGAGACGTGGAATGCAGTCCGAGAACAAGATGTTCGACGACTTCGTGAAAATGGTGAACGGCTTTGCAGGGACCTTCGCTGGAATGGGCCGCGAGGCCGAAGCGAGCGCGCGCGAGAAGTTCAAAGAATGGATGGGCGGCACGGATTTCGTCGGACGTGACGAGTTCGAGGCGGTGAAGGCGATGGCGGCCGCGGCGCGCGACGAAAATGAGATCCTGAAGGCGCGGATCGCCGCCCTCGAGGCGAAAGTCGCTGGGCCCGCTGCTGGCGCGACCAAGCGCGGCGGCGGCAAGAAGGCTGCGCCGGGGGCGTGAACCTGAGCGAAGAAGAAATCCAGGACGAGCGCGACGACGGCGCTCCGATCGAGGTCCTCGAACAATATTTCGAGGCGCGCGGCTGGGCCTGCGAGCGCACGGCCGAGGGCGAGATCGTCGCGTCGGCGACCGGTAGCTGGGCACAGTACGAGCTTCGTGGCGTCTGGCGCCCCGAGGACCAGGTGCTGCAGTTTCTCGCGTTTCCCGACATCAAGGTCGCGACGGAGAAACGCTCGGCGATTTACGAGGCCCTGAGCCTGATCAACGAGCAGCTTTGGCTCGGCCATTTCGAGATGTGGTCGGGCTCCGGCCTCGTCGTGTTCCGCCACTCGACCATCCTCGACACCCGCGCCGACGAGGGGCTGAGCCTCGAACAGGCTGAATCGATCGCCGAAGCCGCGGTCGAGGAATGCGAGCGGTTCTATCCCGTGTTCCAGTTCGTGCTGTGGGGCGGCAAGTCGCCCGGCGAAGCGATTTCGGCCGCGCTGATCGACACGCACGGCGAAGCATGAGCGCAATCCTGACGATTCCCGGACCGACGTGGTTTGTCGGCTGCGGCAACATGGGCGGCGCGATCCTCGATGGCTGGCGAATGGCCGAGCTCGACCTTTCGCCGGTGACGGTGATCCGGCCGAGCGGCAAGCCCGTCGACGGCGTTCGCGTGGTCACTTCATTCGAAGAAGCCGGTGCGGCGCCGACGCTGGTCGTGCTCGCGTTCAAGCCGCAGAAGCTTGGCGAAATCGCGCCGCAGCTCGCGTCTTTCGTTGGGACGAACACCGTAATTATCTCCCTTCTCGCGGGCGTCGAGGTGGCGACGCTCCGCGGGCCTTTCCCCGAGGCGATGGGGATCGTCCGAGCGACGCCGAACCTGCCGGTGGCGGTGCGGCGCGGAGTGACGGGTCTCTACGGCGACGTGGCGGACGCAGAACTCAAGCAACAGATCGGCGCGCTGTTCGTCGCCCTCGGCTTTGCAATGTGGATGGCCGACGAAGACAAGCTTGGGGCACTCGGCGCGGTTGCCGGCGCGGGCCCCGCCTATGTTGCGCGCTTCATTGCAGCGCTCGCCAAGGCAGGCATGAAGCGCGGGCTTAGCGAGGAGATTGCGTCAACGCTCGCGCTCGAGACCGTCCTCGGCACCGCGTGGATGGCGGCGAGCAGCGGCGAGAGCATGGACTCGATCGCGAGGCGCGTTGCGAGTCCCAAGGGGACGACCGAGGCTGGGCTCGACGTGCTCGACCGCGAAGGCGTCCTCGACCAGCTGGTCGCCATCACCATCGAAGCAGCAGCTCGGCGCGGCTCGGAGCTCGCGCAAGAGGCGAAAAGCGCCTCGCTTGCGGAGACCCCGCGCCTGTCCTAGGCGCCGTTCATGGCGACATCGAAACAAGGGCCGTTCGACGACCGCGACGGCTGGATCTGGTTCGACGGCGAGCTGGTCCCGTGGCGCGACGCCCGAATTCACGTGCTCACCCACGCATTGCACTACGCTTCGTCGGTCTTCGAAGGACAGCGCGCCTACAATGGCGTCATCTTCAAGCTTCGCGAGCATAGCGAACGGCTGCGGCGGAGCGCCGAGCTGCTCGGCTTCGAGCTGCCGTGGAGTGTCGAGCAGATCGACGCCGCCTGCAACGAGGTGCTGAAGGCAAACGGCTGGACAGATGCCTACATGCGTCCGGTCGCCTGGCGCGGGTCGGAATCGATGGGCGTAGCGCCCGGGAACACTCGGCCGCACCTTGCGATCGCCGCGTGGGAATGGGGCAAATATTTCGACCCCGAGATCGCCAGGGAAGGAATCCGGCTGGAGATCGCTCCGTGGCGGCGCCCGGCGCCCTATACGGCTCCGACCGAGTCCAAGGCGGCGGGTCTGTACATGATCTGCACGCTTTCGAAGCAGCATGCGGAGAGCAACGGCTATCACGACGCGATGATGCTCGATTGGCGCGGGCGCGTCGCCGAAGCGACCGGGGCGAACATCTTCTTCGTCAAGGACAACGAGCTGCACACGCCGGTGCCCGACTGCTTCCTCGACGGAATTACGCGGCGAACGATCATGGACCTGGCGCGGCGCCGCGGAGTCGAGGTGATCGAACGCGCGATCTGGCCCGAGGAGCTCGAATCTTTCCAGCAGGCATTCCTCACCGGCACGGCGGCCGAGGTCACGCCGATCCAGACGATCGGCCCGTGGAACTTCGAGGTCGGCGAGCTGACTCGCCAGCTCGACAAGGACTACGAGGACCTGGTCAACGGTCGGATCCCGAACGCCTAGTCGAAGATCGACAGGTCGAGCGCCTCGCTCGGTCCGAACCAGATGACGTGCGCGGTGTGGTCGGCGAGATCGTCGCCGGTGTTCGCATGGGCAAAGACGGTGAGCGGCCCGCGGTTCAGCGCGAGGAACTGGGCGACCTCCCCGAATATGTCGCCCGGCACCGTCAGCTGGACGCTTCCGCGCGGGTGAGGACCGACCGGGCGGAGGTGGAAGTGCCCGACGGCGACAGGGAAACGCTCCTGCACGGCGACGGCGAGCTGCCTCGCAAGCTCGACCTCCTCGGGATCATAATAGAGATGCGCGTGGAAATCGCGGATCGACGGTTCACTCATGCGGGCTTCTTAGCCGGTTTTGGGCCGCGCCCCCATCCACCCTTCCAACGCGGGACTTGGCCGGTATAAGCGCCGCTTCTCCCACAAAGCGGCAATTGCCTGCTGGGGCGTAGCCAAGTGGTAAGGCACCGGTTTTTGGTACCGGCATTCGCAGGTTCGAATCCTGCCGCCCCAGCCAACTCGTTGCGCAACCTCCAAATGGAAC
>JABFXK010000012.1 GCA_013361785.1 Sphingomonas sp. | reverse complement strand
GTATAGTGCGGATATTCGAGAAGCCCCGGTTCGAAGCTCTCCTCCTCTCCGCTGGAGGCCGCGCCCATTACCCCGGGAAGAAGCCTCACGCAAGCATCGAGGATCGCCATCGCGCCGATCTCTCCGCCCGAGAGCACATAGTCGCCGACCGAGACGGGCTCGAGCGGCCGCGCCTCGAAGATCCGCTCGTCGAAGCCCTCGAAGCGGCCGCACAGCAGGATGACGCCCTCGCCGCTCGCGAGCTCGCGAACTCGGGCCTGCGTCAGCGGCTTGCCCCGGGGCGTCACCGCCAGCAACGGCCGCCCGTCCGAGACGCTGTCGAGCGCGGCTGCGAGCACGTCAGCACGCAGCACCATTCCCGCGCCGCCGCCCGCAGGCGTGTCGTCGACGCTGCGGTGCTTGTCAGCCGCGAAATCGCGGATGTTGGTGGCGTCGAGGCTCCAGATGCGCTCCTCAAGGGCCCGCCCGGCAAGGCTGACGCCGAGCGGCCCCGGGAACATCTCGGGATAGAGGGTCAGGACGGACGCTCGGAAGGTCATGGGAACCGCCGCTATCACAATCCATTGGGCGACGCATGGACGAGGAGATTCTCGACTGCCTAATCATCGGCGGCGGTCCGGCGGGGCTAACCGCGGCCATCTATCTCGCGCGCTTTCACCTCGACATCATGGTCGTCGACGCTGGCAAGAGCCGCGCCTCGTGGATTCCCTGCACGCGAAACGTCTCCGGCTTCCCCGACGGGATCGAGGGCAAGGAGCTGCTCCAGCGGATGCGCGACCAGGCGTGCAAATATGGAGCGAAGATCGAGACCGAGTTCGTAACGAAGCTCGAACGCGACCCGCAGAGCGGGATTTTCACGGCGACCTGGGGCTCAGGGTGCGCGAGCGCGCGCACGGTGCTGATTGCGACCGGAGTGACCAACCGCCGGCCGCCGATGGACGAGGAATTGCACGACGACGCGCTGGCCCGCGGGCTGGTGCGCTATTGCCCCATCTGCGACGGCTATGAGGTCACGGACAAGCGGGTCGGAGTGATCGGCAGCGACAGTCACGGCGTGGCCGAGGCGGTGTTCATCCGCAGCTTTACCGCCGACGTGACGCTGATCGCCCCGGACAAAGCGCTTCGGCTCGGTCCCGACGACCAGCAGAAGCTGAAGGACGCGGGGATCGACTGCGTCGACGGCCCGGCGCAGGCCGTCGCGATCACCGGCGACTGCATTGTCGTCGACACCGCCGAAGGACACTACAGCTTCGACAGCATCTACCCGGCGCTCGGCTCCGACACCCATACGCAGCTCGCCGACATGGTCGGCGCCAACCTCTCGGGCGACAGCTGCATCAAGGTCGACAGTCATCAGCGCACCAGCGTGCCTGGCCTCTATGCCGCTGGTGACGTCGTCATCGGCCTCGACCAGATCAGCCATTCGATGGGCGAAGGCGGAGTCGCGGCGACGACGATCCGCAATGATTTGTGTTCGAACAATCCACGCTGGCGCGAGCCGAAGCGGGAAATGCAGGAAGCCGGCAGCGGGAGCTAGGCGAGGAACTCCGTGTCCACGATAATTCGGCCGCCCTCGAGATCGGCGATTCCGGGCCTGAACGGGATGAGCGAGCGCTTGCCATCTTCGCGTTCGATTTCCAGCAGGTCGCCGGCGCCATAATTCTCGACCGCGGCGACTCGGCCGACGGCATTGCCGTCCGAGTCCACGGCCGGAAGTCCGATCAGGTCCGCGTGATAATATTCACCCTGCCCGAGCGGGGGGAGCGACGAGCGGTCGACCTCGATCAGCGCGCCGCGAAGTGCCTCGGCGGACGATCGATCTGAGATGCCTTCAATGCGGGCAATGGGGCTTTTGCCGGACTGCCTGATGTCGAGCAGCCGGCGCGGTTCACCGGCGACGTAGAGAGGTTCGTAATGCCTCAGCTTCTCGGCGCTGTCGGTGAAGAGCTTCAGGCGAAGCTCTCCGCGGACGCCATGTGCGCCGGCGATTGCGGCGAGCGCGATTCTACGCTCGCCGCTCTCGCTCATGCTCAGCCCTGTGCGTCTTCGGCCGCGCCTTCGGCGGGCTCTTCGCTCGATTGGCCGCTCTCGGCAGTGGCTTCCGCCGGCTGCGGAGACTCGGTGCTCGGCGGCGGCACGTCTTCCGCGCCTTCGGCCGGCTCGGCAGCGGATTCGCCCTCGTTCGTGGCGTCGGGCTGCTCGGCGGCAGGCGCTTCGGACGGTGCTTCTTCGGCGGCAGGCTCTTCGGCCGGCGCTTCTTCAGCGGCAGGCGCCTGCTCTGCGACTTCCTCGCTCACGGCTTCCGCCTCGGCAGTCGGTTCGGCAGTTGCAGCTTCGACGTCCTCGGCGACCACGGCCTCCGTTTGCTCCTGCGGAGCAGCAGCGGCTTCCGCCGCCTCCGCTTCCTTCGTGGCGCGGGCTTCAGCGCGCTCCTTGGCCTTTTCGCCCGGCTGCGCCTTCTGGGGGTTGTTGCGCGCGGCGCGCTCGCGGATGCCGGCGGCATCGAGGAAGCGCAGCACTCGATCCGACGGCTGGGCGCCGACGCTCAGCCAATGCTGGATGCGGTCGGTATCGAGCTTCACGCGCTCGGGCGAATCCTTCGCCAGAAGCGGATTGTAGGTCCCGACCTTCTCGATGAAGCGGCCGTCACGCGCGTTGCGGCTGTCCGCAACCACGATCCGGTAATAGGGACGCTTCTTGGCGCCGCCGCGGGACAGGCGAATTGAAACTGCCATTCTTCTCTTCCTTTCAGTAAGTCGTTTTATTTCTTCGAAAACTTGTCGAAACCTGGGGGCAGGTTGAAGGCACCGCCACCGCCAAGACCCGGAAGCGCGCCCGCGCCGCCGCCTCCCAGGCCCGGGAGACCGCCGGGGCCGCCGAGGCCTCCGAGACCTCCACCGCCGCCGAACATCGCGGCAAGCTTGCCGAGCCCGCCCATCTTCTTGAGCCGCTTCATGACCGTCGACATTTCCTGGTGCATCTTCAGGAGCTTGTTGATCTCCTGGACGGTCGTTCCGCTGCCCTTGGCGATTCGGATCTTGCGCTTGGCGTTGATGACGTCGGGGCGCGCGCGCTCCTTCGCGGTCATCGAGGAGAGCATCGCTTCCATGTGGACCAGCGCCTTGCTGTTCTGCGCCTGGTCCATCGCGCCCTTCATGCCCTTCATGCCAGGCATCATCCCGGCGAGCGCACCGAGGCCGCCCATGCGCTGCATCTGTTTGAGCTGAGCCCAGAGGTCGTCGAGGTCGAACTTGCCCTTGGCCATCTTGGCCGCGAGCTTCTCGGCTTCCTCGACCTCGATCGTCTCCGCCGCGCGCTCGACCAGGCTGACGACGTCGCCCATGCCGAGGATGCGTCCGGCGACGCGATCCGGGTGGAAGGCTTCGAGCTTGTCGAGCGCTTCGCCGACGCCGGCGAACTTGATCGGCTTTCCGGTGACCGCGCGCATCGACAGCGCTGCGCCGCCGCGCGCATCACCATCCATCCGGGTCAGAATCACGCCGGTGAGCGGAACTTCGGCCGAAAAGCCCTTGGCGACGTTGACGGCGTCCTGGCCGGTCAGCGCGTCGACGACGAGCAGGGTCTCGGCGGGGCTGGAAGCGGCCTCGACCGCCTTCATCTCCCCCATGAGCTGGTCGTCGACGTGGAGGCGTCCTGCCGTGTCGAGCAGCACGACGTCATAACCCTGGAGCTTCGCCGACTGGATCGCCCGCTTGGCGATGTCGACCGGCTGCTGGCCGGCGACGATCGGCAGCGTGTCGACGTTCGTCTGCCGTCCGAGCACCGCCAGCTGCTCCTGCGCTGCGGGCCGTGCGACGTCGAGCGAGGCCATCAGCACGCGCTTGCGGTCGCGCTCGGTCAGCCGCTTCGCGAGCTTTGCGGTGGTGGTCGTCTTGCCCGAGCCCTGGAGGCCGACCATCATGATCACGGCCGGGGGAGCGACGTTGAGCTCGAGTTCCGACGAGTCGGCGCCCAACGTCTCGACCAGCTGGTCGTTGACGATCTTGACGACCATCTGCCCCGGAGTGACCGAGCGCAGCACTTCCTGGCCGACGGCTTTTTCGGTGACCTGTTCGACGAAATCGCGCGCGACCGGCAGCGCCACGTCCGCCTCGAGCAAGGCGACGCGGACCTCGCGCATCGCCGAGCGCACGTCGGCCTCGCTGAGCGCGCCGCGCCCGCGAAGCCGGTCAAATACGCTACCGAGCCGATCGCTCAGAGTATCGAACATTCAAATCTCCTCAACGATGCCGAGCGCCCGATATGGCGAGCCTCAACGCAATTTGAGCCGGCGGACGAAACCTCGTCGGCCGGCTTGCGCCCGTGA
>JABFXK010000146.1 GCA_013361785.1 Sphingomonas sp. | reverse complement strand
CGGGAGCCCACCGGTCAAGCGGATCGAGGACGTGCGCGTGCTTCGCGCCGTGCAGTTCCCCGAGGACCAGGGGCCGCTCGCCCATCCGGTGCGGCCCGACAGCTATATCGAGATTTCGAACTTCTACACGGCGACCGTCTACAACAAGGGCGCCGAGCTCATTCGCATGTTCCACACGGTGCTGGGGCCGGAGAAGTTCCGCAAGGGCACTGACGTCTATTTCGAGCGCGAGGACGGCAAGGCTGCAACCTGCGACGACTTCGTGAAGGCGCTGGAGGACGGAAGCGGGGTCGACCTCGACCCGTTCAAGATCTGGTACGGCCAGGCAGGCACACCTAAGGTCCGCGCCCGGCTCGAGCACGATGCAGAAGCGAAGACCGCAACGCTGCACCTCGAGCAGCACATCGATCCGACGGCCGGTCAGCCGAACAAGCAGCCCATGCCGATCCCGCTTCGAACCGCGCTGATCGGCAGCGAAAGCGGACATGAAATCTGCCCCGAACGGCTGATCGTGCTCGATCAGGCGAGGCAGAGCATCACGTTTGACAACGTGACGGAGGCGCCGCTGCTTTCGATCAACCGCAACTTCTCGGCCCCGATCATGGTCGAGGCCGATCGATCGCCGGGCGAACTCGAACGGCTTGCGCAGACCGACACCGACCCATTCGCGCGCTACGAAGCGATGCAGGAGCTGATGATGCGCGCTCTGCTTGCGGGCGCACGTGGCGACGCGGTCGATTCGAGGCCGGTGCTCCGCGCGAGCGGCGCCACGCTCCGCTCCAACTCGCTCGACCCCGCCTTCAAGGCCGAGGCGATCCTGCTGCCGAGCGAGAGCCTCATCGCCGATCGCATGGATGTGGTCGATCCCGATGCGATTCATCAGGCACGCGAGCAGCTAAGGTCGGCGATCGCCTCGGCCCTCCACGATGAATTGCTTTCCGCCCATCTGAGTGACGGCGCGGCCGGTGACGATCTGAGTCCTTCGGCCAAGGGCGTTCGTCGGCTGCGCACAGTCGCGCTCGGCCTCATGGCCGCGGCGGAGGAAGGTGAAGCGGCGGGTCTCGCGAAGGCGCTGTTCGACCGAGCCGACAATATGACCGATCGCCAAGGCGCGCTCGGCGTGCTCGTGTCGCTCGATGCGCCTGAGCGCGACGAGGCGCTCGACGCCTTCTACCGCCGCTTCCACGAGGATCCGCTGGTGCTCGACAAATGGTTTGCGCTTCAGGCTTCGGCGCAGCGGCCGGACACTGTGGACCAGGTCCTGAGCCTCGCGAAGCATCCTGATTTCGTGATGACGAATCCGAACCGCCTTCGTTCGCTGGCGGGCGTGTTCGGAGTCAATCACTGGGCGTTCCATTCGGTGGACGGTCGCGGCTACGCCTTCCTTGCCGACATGATCGTCGCCGCCGACAAGCTGAACCCGCAGGTTGCGGCGCGGATGGTGCCGCCGTTCGGCCGGTGGCGGCGCTTCGAGCTGAAGCGCTCGGCGATGATGCGGCAGCAGCTTGAACGGATTGCCGCCACGCCAGAGCTATCGAAAGACGTCTACGAGCAGGTGACGAAGTCGCTGGCTTAAAGCGTCAGCGACCGATCCATTGCGCGACTTCGAGCGCCACCTGGTTGGCGGCGCGATTAAGCGCGGGACCGACGCTGGCGCCGGTTCCGTTGGCGGGCACAGTCGCGGTGAAGCGGCGTGTCTGGACCTGGTTTCCTCCAGCCGTTGCAAGCGATCCGTCGTAGACGACAACCGCCTGTCCCGTCTGCGCGTCATAACCGAAGCGCTCGAGCTGGCCGTAAAGCACGATGCCGGGATCCAGGCCGGACTGTCTCGGATCGAGCACTACGCGGCTGGTGGTGCGCCGGACTGTCTCCTCGAGCAGGTTCTGGAACAGGCGGTCGGGCGTGTCCACCCATTGGAAGTTCGTCACATATTGCACGTCGGTTGGGGTAATCTGAACCGGGACGCGGACGGTTCGAAGCTCTTGCGGAACGATCGGCACTTCGATCGTGACCGCCTGCCCGGCGCTTGTAGTGCGGGTGATCGGCCCAGGGTCGGCGGCCTCCGGAGTCAGGGTCGCAAGTGTCGCGGGCGCCTTGCCGCCGCCAAGCAATCCGCCAAGCGAACAGGCGCTCAGCGCGGCGGCCAGGCACATCGAAGCGAGAGTCCTGCTAAACAGCCTCATTTTGACTTTCCTGGCTTGTAGTCGGGCAGCTTCGGGGGGCCGAGCGCACCCCCGATGCCCTGCCGGTTGATCCGGTTCGAAACCTGTTCGAGCGACTGCGAGAGATCGCGAAGGTCGTGCACGAGCTTGTTCGCTTCGGGCAGCGTCGACTTGCTGAACGTCTGCACACCGGGCCGAGCATCGCTGATCATGCCGTTCAAATTATCGGCGGCCTGCCGGGCGGAGAGGATCGCGTGATTGAGATTGTCGACTGCCTGCTTCCCCTGGACGCTGACCAGCTGATTGGCATTGTTCGACAGAGCAGCGATGTTGTTGGCTGCAATGCCGGCATTGCGCGCAGCGACCCGGATATCGCTGATGGCATCCGCCATCTCAGGGGCGCGCTGGCGAAGTACGGCGCTGGTCGCGTCGATATTCTCGAGGATGTCAGCGATCGAATTCTGGTTCTTGTCCGAGAGCAGCTCGGTCAGGCGTTCGGTCAGCGTCTGGATCCGCGCGAGCAGTTCCGGAGCGCTGTTGAGCAATGCGCTGAGGCCGCTCGAGCTTGCGGGGATAACCGGGCAGCCCTGTGGGCCCATCTGAGTGATCGCCGGACGGCCACGCTGAGCGCCGAGGAGCTGAATTTCGTTGGCTCCGGCCAGGCTGACGCTGTGGATTTCCGCCGTGGTGCCTTCGAGGACGGGGGTCTGCGGGTCGACGAGTATTCGCACCCACACGAACTCGGGTCGGTTGGGGAGCAGCGAGACCTTGTCGACCTGGCCGACGTGAACGCCCGAGAAGCTCACGTTCGAGCCCTTGTCGATGCCGCCGACCGCCGGGAAGTAGATGTCGTAGCACTTTTTGGTGTTGCCCGAGAGACCCGTGAGCCAGACGATGAACAGCAAAGTTCCGATGAGGAGCGCAACGGTGACTGCGCCGACCATCACATAGTTCGACCGCGTCTCCATCTAGGCGACCACCTCTTGCTCATAGCTTGCGGCAGCAGCACGCCCCCGCGGTCCGTTGAAGTACTCTTGTATCCAAGGATGATCCAAAGCCAAGAGTTGCGGGATCGTTCCGACCGCGACCACTCTTTTGTCTGCAAGAACCGCGATGCGGTCGCAGATGGCGTGCAGAGTGTCGAGGTCGTGGGTGATAAGGAACACGGTGAGCTCCAGTCGCTTCTGTAGCGAGCGGATCAGCTCGTCGAAGGCCGACGCGGCGATCGGATCGAGGCCGGCGGTCGGCTCATCCAGAAAGAGCAGCTCGGGATCGAGCGCCAGCGCTCGAGCGAGCCCGGCACGCTTCACCATCCCTCCCGAAAGCTCCGAGGGATATTTGGGGCCCGCGTCGGCCGGAAGCCCGCCCATCGCGATCTTATAGGATGCGATCTCATCAAGCAGCGGCGGGCGGAGGAACGGGAAATATTCCCGGATCGGCACCTCGACATTTTCGGCAACGGTCAGGGTCGAGAAGAGCGCGCCGTTCTGGAACAGGATTCCCCATCGCCGACGAATGTTCTTGGCTTCGTCCTCGTCGCGGCCGATCATGTTTTCGCCAAGAACTTCGATCTGGCCGGCGTCGGGTGTCTGCAATCCGATGATCGAGCGCAGGAGCACCGATTTGCCGGTGCCGGATCCGCCGACGACGCCAAGGATCTCGCCGCGACAGACGGTGAGGTCGAGATTTTCGTGGATCACCTGCTCGCCGAAGCTGTTGCGCAGCCCGCGCACGGTGATCACCGGATGACAGCCCTCCGGAACACGCGACGGGTCGAGCTCCTTGGGAACCTCCGTCATACCCATCCGATCGAACTGAAGAAGACGGCGAAAACGGCGTCGAGGACGATCACGAGAAAGATCGACTGAACCACTGCGGTGGTGGTCCGCGAGCCGACCTCTTCGCTGTTGCCCTGCACCAGCATGCCCTGGAAGCAGCCGGCAAGCGCGATGATGAAGCCGAACACCGGCGCCTTGATCAGACCTACCCACAGGTCGGTGATCGGAGTTACTTCGTGAAGCTGATGGATGTAGGCGATCGGCGGGATGTCGAGCGAGAACCACACGAAAACTCCGCCACCGAGGAGCGCGAGAAGCATCGCCCAGAAGGACAGCAGCGGCATCATCACAACCGCCGAAATGATCCGCGGAATGACCAGCGCCTCGACCGGCGAGACGCCGATCGTCC
>JABFXK010000018.1 GCA_013361785.1 Sphingomonas sp. | reverse complement strand
CGGCAAAAGCGCGCGGTACAATGTCATGTCCGCGCGCCGCTTGAGCCATCTTGAGCCCATGCTCATCGGTTCCGGTCTGGAAGCGGACGTCGCGGCCCTGTTGGCGCTGGAAGCGCGCGATGACGTCGGCTGCGATCGCCTCATAAGCGTGGCCAATGTGGGGCGGACCGTTGGGGTAGCTGATCGCCGTCGTAACGTAGAAAGGTTCAGACATGTGCCCCGCACGTAGCGGCGCGCGCCTAGCGCTTCAAGGAAGGCTCGTGAGCGACTTCCGCGAGGATACCGCCGATCTGAAACACCGTTGCGGCGGGATCGAGGGACACGCGCGGTGCGATGACGGCCAGCTCACGCGCCTTGGCGTAAGCGTCGAGCGCGCGTTCGCGGGATCCGCCGTCGAGATTACGAGCCTCACGGGCGATCAGCGACGGCGACAACTCGAGGAATGCGGCGTATCGATCAGCGGCGCCTTTCTTCCCCAACTCGCTCGCTAACTCCGAACGGCGGGCATTGGTCGGGTCGCCCTGGCGCAGAATTGCCAGCGCCGCATCCTCGAGCTTGGCAAGGCCCAACTCGGCGAAGGCTAGCGCCCTGCCCGCAGAACCGAACGACATGGCGACGATCTTCTGGCGCTCGGTCGTACTTACGTCCCGCGCCTGTTGCTCCAGAATTGACGTCATGGCGTCGTCATCGAGCCTCTGAAAATCGAGCCGCCGGCAGCGCGAGCGGATCGTTGGCAGCAGTCGTCCCGGAGCGTGGCTTACGAGGAAGAAGAGCATGTTGGCCGGAGGCTCTTCCAGGATCTTCAGCAGCGCGTTGGCTCCGGATGTCTCGAGATCGTCGACCGTGTCGATGATTGCCACCCGCCATGGCGACAGCGCCGGCGTCAGCGAGAGGAACTCGCCCAGTTCGCGCACCTGGTCGACGCTGATGTTCCGCGCGAGGTTGGCGGTCTTCTCGTTCACCAGCCGTTCGAGACGGCGCATGTCGGGATGGCTCCCGGCCTCAACGAGCTTGACGATCGAGTGGTCGTCGGGTGTTTCGACGCCTGGCAGCTCAAGTGCGGGTCCGGCGCCATCAGCAAGGACACGCCGCGCGGCCGCATGTGCGAAAGTCGCCTTCCCAACACCCTTGGGCCCCGCGAGCAGCCACGCATGGTGAAGCCGGCGCGTGGCCCAAGCGGTCGCGAATTGGTCGATCGCGCGATCCTGCCCGACAATCACGGCAAGAAATCCTGAAGGGCTTCAAGTAGCCGCTTCGTAACTTGTTCGGGCGCACCGGACGCGTCGACCAGCTTCACCCGCTCCGGTTCCGCGGCGGCGATAATGTGGAAAGCCGCGGTGACCTTTCGGTGATAATCGTCCGGACGGCCACCGATGCGGTCGCTGCCATCCGCGTCTCGCGCACGAGCTCGCTCGGCGCCCTCATCGAGCGAGAGAACGAGAGTACGGTCCGGAAAGTCCTCGCCGATGCCGACTGCATTGATGGCCCGCACCGCCTCGATACCGAGATCACCTGCGCCGCCTTGATAGGCCAGCGAGCTATCGACGAAACGGTCGGACAGCACCCACCGTCCAGCTTCGAGGGCTGGCCTGATCGTCTTTGCGACATGATCGGCCCGTGCCGCCGCGAAGAGCAAAGCCTCGCTTTCTGGACTCCACCGGTCATCCGAGCCAGTCAGCAGCAGCTCGCGGATTTTTTCGGCGCCTTCGCTGCCGCCGGGCTCGCGGGTGACGAGGACGTCAAGGCCGCGCTGCCGCAGCGCGTCAGCGAGCGCCTTCACCTGCGTCGACTTGCCGACCCCTTCGCCGCCTTCGAGGCTGATGAAGCGTCCGCGTTGACTCACGCCATCCCGAAGAGCGACTTGAGGCCGAGCCAGATACGGCCGAAGAATCCTGCCTTGCCGACGTCCTCGCCGGCAATCAGCGGCACGACCTGCGGCGGCGTGTCGCCGGTCGTGACGATCAGCTGAGCGACCTCCTGCCCTTTGGCGATCGGGGCGACAAGCGGGCCTTCGTAGTGAATTTTCATCTGAACCGCGCCGCTCGACAGGCCAGCGGGCACGGTCACGGCCAGGTTCCGCGGCGCGACCAGTGCAACTTCACTCGAGCTTCCAAGCTGGACCTTGGCCGTGCCGACCTTCGCGCCCTGCTGGAAGAGCGGCTTGGCCTGCCACGCCCCAAAGCCCCATTCGATCAGGCGCTTGGACTCAACCACGCGGGCGTTCCAGCTCGGCAGTCCCGCGAGGACCTCGATCAGGCGCCGCCCGTTCTGTTCGGCCGAGCCGGTGAAGCCATAGCCGGCCTCGTCGGTATGGCCGGTCTTCAGGCCGTCAGCGCCCGGAACGACGCCGAGGATGGGGTTGCGGTTGGCCTGAGTGATGTCCTGACCGGCCCCCATCGTTTTGCCCCAAGTGAAGTTCGGTAGCGAATAGAACTGCTTATAGAGCTTGTAATGGTGCTCGATCTCCCACCGAGCCAAGGTGGCGAGGTCGCGCGCGCTGACGTAGGTCACGCCATTGTCCGGCCAGCCATTGGCGGTACCGAAGTGGCTGTTCGTCAACCCGATGCGCTTTCCGAGCGCGTTCATCTGGTCGGTGAAGGCCTGCTCGGTCCCTGCAATGCACTCGGCCAACACGACGGACGCGTCATTGCCCGAGAGCGTGACGATACCTTTGAGCAGATTCTCGACGCTAACCTGTTCGTTCGGAGACAGGAACATGGTCGAACCTGCAGCCGGACCGTGCCATTTCTGCCAGGTCTCAGGCCGGACCGTGCACATCTTATTGAGCGGCAGCTGTCCCTTGTCGATGAGCTCGAATGCGACGTCCGTCGTCATCATCTTCGCCATCGACGCCGGCGGCATCCGCATGTCCGCATTCTTAGCGTAGAGCGTCGCGCCCGAAGACAGGTCGATCAGGTACGCAACATTTGCCTGCGTATCGAACTGCGGTGCTGCGGCAGGAGCGGCGCCCGCGAAAAGGACTGAGGCGGCGGTGGCTAACAGGATGGTGCGCGGCATAAGCGTGAACAGCTTCCCCGATTCAAGGTGAGCGGTCTGTCTATCGCCGAGCAATCGCGTCCGCCAGAACTCCAACGGAAATCGCGTAGAAATTTGAACAATTATAATCGAGGATCGCGCGATAGTTTGCCGTCGCCAGGTAAGCGGTGGCATCCGGGCCGTCGGGTTCGATCAGGCTCGCCATCTCATTATCCGGCAGCGACCGGCTAAGCGGCGTCACTCCGAGCGCGCGCCATTCGCGCATCGTGAGCCAGCGGCTGTGGCGTCGATAGACCTGCGGGCAGCGGGGTGCGGTCGTCCGGTTGGCAATCGCCGCACGGTTGAGGTTCGCAGGAGTGCGCACCCGGATTCCCCAGGCGACGTTCGGCTTCCATCCGGCGTCGCGCAAATAAGCGGCGATCGACGCCAGGCCGTCCATCTCGTTGGCCCAGATGTCGGAATAGCCGTCGCCATCACCGTCGGCGCGCAGCCTGAGCACCACCGATGGCATGAATTGCGGATAGCCGGTCGCCCCGGCCCAGCTCCCTTTAAGGCGCCAACGCGGCACGCCCTGATCGATCAATTTCAACGTGGCGACGAACTCATTCTCGAAGAAGTCGCGGCGGCGTCCATAATATCCGAGGCTGGCGAGCGCCTGAAGCAAGTCGGTACTGCCGGTGACGGTGCCGTAGCTCGTCTCCAAACCCCAGATCGCCACGAGGACGGCCGAATCGACGCCGTAGCGCGACTCCAGGCTGCGGAGCGCGTCATAATGATCGGCATAATTGTCCTGACCGCGGCGGATAAGTGAGCCGGTGACGTGCGATCGCAAGTAAGGCGCAAGTGCGCCTACCACGCCTCCGCTGGTTCGCGCGATCGGCTCGGTCCGCTCTAGCTCGATGATTCGCTCGTTCTTGGTGAGGTTCGGCACGTAGGCCTGCACGGTGGCTGCGCTGACGCCCTGCTGCCGCGCGAGTGTCGCGAGGCGCAGCTTGTAGCCATACCACGGATCCATTGTCGCCGGCCCGTACGTCGGCGTTGTGACGTCGGCCTGGGCGAGCTGAATTGCGTCCTTGTGCAATGGGGCAAGAGACGCGGCCGAAAGTCCGATCAACAACCAGCCACCCATCCCCAAAGCACCCTCCTCAAATACAACCGAGGCTAAAGTGCAAAACCCCGATGACGCCAGCATTGTTCACCGCAGCCGTTGCACAGCTCGGCTCGCCCCGGACAGCAACCGAGATTAATGGGAAGTGGCTCAACGCACTTGAAATGCGCGCGCTACCCTGAGAAGCGCGGCTCACGGATGGGTGGCCGAGTGGTTTAGGGCAGCGGGCTGGAACACCGCCGTGG
>JABFXK010000179.1 GCA_013361785.1 Sphingomonas sp. | reverse complement strand
GCTTGAACGTGGAACCACCAGCATCAATCCACTCCCCTGTCACGCACGAGTTCGTGCTACATTTGTAGCGTGCTACATTTGTAGCGCAAGCGCAAGCTGTTTTTCGATGAACCGACCAACGGATGCGGCCAGCTGTGCTATCGTTATAAGACACCGTTGTCATGTGCAAGCCCTTCGCGGCTTGCCACGAGGTCTTTGATCGCTAACGGCTCCGACATGCCCAGCCCAATCGATCCGGTCGCCCTCGCCCAGCAGCTGATCCGCTGCGACAGCGTCACGCCTGCCCGCGGGGAAGTGTTCGACGTGCTCGAATCGGCGCTGGAGCCGCTCGGCTTCACCGTCCATCGCTGGGTGATGGGTGAGCCGCCCGACGGTCCGACCGAGAATATGGTCGCCATTCGCGGCGACGGCTCTCCCCATTTTGGATTCGCGGGACATCTCGACGTCGTTCCGGCAGGCGAAGGCTGGAACGGCGATCCGTTCGCCGCCGAAATCCACGACGGAGTTCTCATCGGTCGGGGTGCCAACGACATGAAGAGCGCGATCGCGTCCTATGTCGCGGCGATCTCGCGCATCGATCCCGGTGCCGGCACGCTGTCGCTGCTGATCACTGGCGACGAGGAGGGCTATTCGGTCTACGGCACGCCGCGGATCATCGACTGGCTGAACGAGCGACAGATCCGGCCCGACATGATCCTGATCGGCGAACCGACCTCGGTCACCCGCCTCGGCGATACCGTGAAGATCGGGCGCCGCGGATCGGTCAACATGTGGATCGAGACGCCGGGCGTGCAGGGCCACGTCGCCTATCCCGAACGCGGCAAGAACCCCGTCCCTCCCCTCGCCCGGGTGATCGCCGCGCTGGATTCGCTCCATCTCGACGACGGCACCGACCAGTTCCCGCCGTCGAACCTCGAGTTCACCTCGATCTCGACTCCGACCAATGCGAGCAACGTGATCCCGGGCAGCGCGACGGCCTTGCTCAACATCCGGTTCAACAATCTCCAGCGCGGCGCCGATCTCGTGAAGATGGTCGAGGAGATCGCCGAGCGCGAGGCACCCGGCGCGAAGGTCCGAGCGCGGATTTCCGGCGAGGCGTTCCTCACTCCGCCGGGCCGGCTTTATGACGTGATCGTCGAAGCCATCGAGGAAGAAACCGGCCTCACGCCCGACCTGTCGACCAGCGGCGGCACGTCAGACGGCCGCTTCCTGATCCAGCTATGCCCAGTCGTCGACTTCGGCCTTCCCAATGCGACCATGCACAAGATCGGCGAATGCGCCGCGGTCGAAGATATCCGGGCGCTGTCGCGGATCTACGAGAGGATTGTGCGGAAGGTGCTTGGTTAGGCGACCGACTTCGCCGTTCCCCGGCTGCTCGCCGTCCAGGCGAGGAATTCGTGCTCGAACATCGGGGGCGCGAAGACGAAGCCCTGAACGCTGTCGCAGCCCATCGCGCGCAGGATATCGGCCTGGGCGACGGTCTCGACGGCCTCGGCGACGACCTCGCAACCGACGCCCTTGATCAGCTGGATGACGGCCTGGACGATCACCCGCGCTTTCTCGCTCGTGTCGATTTCGGCGATCAGCGACGGGTCAAGCTTCACCCGGTCGAGCGGCATGGCGCGAAGCCGGGCGAGGTTCGAATAGCCGGTCCCGAAATCATCGATGGTGATCCGCGCACCGTCATCGCGCAGCGATGCGATCTCCTCGAGCACGGCGGCGCTGGCCTCCATTGCAGCGGTCTCCGTGAACTCGAGCTCGATCAACGACAGCGGCACCTCGGTATCGCCGAATGCCTGGCGCAGGCGGGCGAAGAAATCCGGCCGCTCGACCTGGCGGGGGCTAACGTTGAACGACATTCGCCCCTCAAAGCCGTTGCGGTGCCAGCCGCCGAGCGCCGAAGCGACTTCGCCAATGACCCAATCGCCGATCTCCGCGACAATCCCCGTGCGCTCGGCCACCGGGATGAAAGAGGCAGGCAGGCGCATTCCTTCGCGCGGGTGGTTCCACCTCAGCAGCGCCTCGGCTCCGGCAAGCTCGCCGGTGACGAGGCTCAGCTGCGGCTGATAGGCCAGCACGAACTCGCCGCGCTGGACCGCCTCCGTCAGCGCCTTCTCCGTTTCGATCCGCTGCTGGTGCTCGGAGGCGAGGCCCGCGTTGAACAGGCAGTACTGGCCCCCGCCCACCGACTTGGCGCGGTACATGGCAATGTCCGCCGCGCGCATGAGCGATTCGATGCTCGTGCCATGCTCCGGCGAGATCGAAATCCCAACCGAAGCGCCGATGTCGACGCTGTGCGAGGAAAGCTCGAACGATTCGGAGATGGCGAGCACCACGCGCCGGGCAATCCGCTCGATCTCCTCGACCGAGCCGATCTCGGGGAAGAACATCGTGAACTCGTCGCCCGCGAGCCGGGCAAGCAGGGGACGCGTGCGGGCGTTTCCGGTGAATTCGGCGTTGACGACCACCCGAAGCCGGTTTGCAACCATGATCAGGAGCTGGTCGCCGCGCGCGTGGCCGAGGCTGTCGTTGACCATCTTGAAGCGATCGAGGTCGACGAACAGCATCGCCGAGCTCGCACCGTCGAGCACTTCGCTTAAAAGCTTGTCGGCCTCGGAGCGGAAATGGAGGCGGTTCGGAAGCGACGTCACGGGATCGTACATGCCGAGCGCATGGGCGTTCTCGATCGAGGCGCGAACCTCGGCAAACAAGGTATCCACTGCCGTTGCGAGTTTGGGCATCGTCCGCCGGACCGATTCCGGCGCCGGCGAGACGAGGTCTCCCTCCTCGACCGCCAGCAGCCGCTCGCCGAGCGCGGCGAGCGCCCGCGTGCTTTCGCTGTTGGGCCGTTCCGAAGCGATGTAGCTGATCAGCAGGCAGAAGGCCCCCGCCACGAGCGCGGCAAGGATCTTCTGATCGAACTGCGTCAGGTAGAGCAGCGCCGTCAGCGAGAACAGAAAGGAGGCGAAGCCAGCCGCACACGAGAGGATCGCGTTGCTGACCTTCTGGGCCGTGCCTGCTTTCATCCGGTTAACGCCTCGCGAGACGGTCATGCCCGCCTATGCACACGCGTTACCCAACCAGGGTTAAGAAATGGTCAGCGCATGCGCGATTTGCGACGGAGGACGATATACAGGCTCCCGCCGCCGCCATGGCGCCGGTGCGCTCCGCGGACGGCGGCAATCTGCGGCGCATGGCGCGAGGCTTCGAGCCAGTCATGAACGGCGGCCCGGATCGCTCCGCGGCGGATCGGCGGCTCGCCCGCACGATGGTGGCCGGTGATCAGGAGCAGGACGCGCTCGCCTCCCGCGATGGCCTGCTCCAGCGCGCGGGCGATCGCGCGCCCCGCACCGTCCAGGGTCATTCCAAGCAGGTCGACCACGCGGTCAGGTTCGACCGCGCCTCCGCTGAGGCGCCGGTCCCAGCTGCCGTCGAGGGTCTTGCGCTGTAACTCCTCCCCGGAACGCGGAGGTGGCAGCCCGACAAACTGTCGGAGGGGGCCTACCTTCGTCGCGGCAGTTCCCTTGTGGACCTCCTCCACCAGCTTCGCTGGCTCCCCTCCCCGTTCCGGGGAGGATCTTTTACGTGACAGCGGTCTGATCGTCGAGGCGACGCGCGCCCAGAGCGCGGCCTCGTCAGGGCTGAGCGACCGCACGGGCCGCCGCGCCCTTCGGGAGCAGGATGTAAGCGATCCCGTTTGCCGCCATCCCGCCGGCGGTCTGAGTCGCTTCAGGGCCCGATCCCCAGAAGGTGTCGAACCGGTTCGGACCCTTGATTGCGCCCCCGGTGTCCTGCGCGACCCACAGTCCGTAGGCCTCGGGCCGATCGACTGCGAGATAGACCGGCGCCCCTAGCGGGACGAACTTCGGGTCGGCGGCCACGGTCCCGTGCGCAGTCACTGGAACGTTGAGCGCGCCGACCGGGCCCGGGCCGTTCAGCACCCGGAAGAAGATGTAGGACGCATTCTGCTCCATCAGCGCGCGGGCCTGATCAGGATTGGCGCGCACCCAGGCCTTGATCGCCTGCATGCTCGCGCCGCCGGCCGGAAGGATTCCCCGGTCCCTCAGGACCTTGCCGATCGGCGTGTAGGGCAAGCCGTTCTGGTCGGCGTAGGCGATCTGCATGCTTGTTCCATCGGGGAACACGACGCGCGCGGAACCCTGGATCTCGGCGAAGAACAGGTCGAGCGGGTCCGCCGCCCAGGCAAGTTCGAGGTTGCGGTTGGCGAGCGCTCCGTTGTCGATGTCGGCGCGCGAATAATAAGGAACGCAGGTGCCGGTCTGGTCGACCCGTCCTCGGCCCGTGGTTCCGTCAGGCCGCGTGCAGCGGACGAGGTCCGGCGGCACCATGTAGATCGGCGCATAGCCCGGCTGCGGCGTCCGCGAGCCCTGGATTTCCGGCTCATAATAGCCGGTCGCGAACGCCTTGCCGTTACC
>JABFXK010000058.1 GCA_013361785.1 Sphingomonas sp. | reverse complement strand
GTGAGCTCGGGACGATCAACATTCGCCGCGCCTATGGCAATTGGGCCAAGGCGAGCCTCAAGGGCTGGGGACAGCTGACGGGTCTTCACTCGATCATCCCGATGCAGCAGTTCGACGTCGTCAAGGGCAAGAGCGCCACGGACATGCGAATGACCATCGACGCCATGGACCTGCTTTACCGGGGCAGTGTCGACGGCTTCGGGATCATGTCGTCCGACAGCGACTTCCTTCCGCTCGCGCAGCGGATCAGGGAAGACGGACTGCCAGTCTACGGCTTTGGGACGGCCAAGACTCCGCTCTCCTTCCAGCAGGCGTGCACGCGCTTTTTCGACGTCGGTGCACTCGCGCTCGACGATGAGGAGCAGCTCGAGCAGCCCACCGCCGGTAAGGGCCAGCGCCCGGTCGACCCGGAGCTGCTCCAGGTGCTCGGCTCGGCCTATAAAGCGTCGAAACGCGACGAGGAGGGCTTCACGCCGCTTTCGGAGCTCGGCCAGCGCGCCAAGGCGGTGTCGAGTTTCGCCGCCCGCAATTACGGCTACACGCGGCTTTCCGACCTCATCAAGGCAGTGCCGAATTTCGAGGTGAAATCGGGCGAGGATGGGCGTCTGCTGGTCAAGCGCCTCCGCTGACGAGAGCCGCTGTGGATGGATGATCCACAGAAAAGTTGGACGCTCAGCCGATTCGCCAACTGTTGTCTCGCCGACACAGGCATTTAGATTGTGACGCGCGCTGGAACTACCGCGGCACATACCGGTTTGACGGCTAACCTGGATTAGATCGAGCTCGGGGCAAACATTGGCTGCGAACACTTCCAATAGAGCGTCTGCACAGGCAATCGAGCCGTTTGAACATGACCGCGAGGCGCTGAAAGCCCAGGCCGAGCGGTGTCGCCGCCTTGCGGCTGCGACCTACAACCGGGAGGTCGCGCAATCGCTCGGCGCGCTCGCGGCAGATTATGAGCGTTCGGCGGCTAAGCTCGCGCGAACCGACCAGGCCTAGCGCCGCCGCGTCCGGCGCTTGACTGGCTGGAGCGTCACGCCCTCCTGCCGGGTCGCCGCGATCAAAATCCCCGCTTTCTCGAACCCGGCGAGAATCTGCCGGGTCATCCGGTCCTTGATGTGGCGGATGCCGTGATCGGGCCCAAGGAATCGCACGGTCATCTCAAGCCAGTCCTCCGTGACTCGCCAGAACACTTTCGGATCGATTTCACCGGCGTCGATTCCGAACCGGGCCTCGAGACGCTTGACCTCGTCCTCGCCTAGAACCTTGGCGGTCTTCGCCTGCTCGTTGGCGGCATCGAGCATGATCTGCTCCGCCTTCTTGAAATCCTGATGGAAGTGGACCGGAAAGCTCATCTCGTCCCAGAGATAGGCGAACTCGTGGGTGTAGTTATACACCGGGCAGTCGAACACCTTATCGTTGGTGACGGTGACGATGCGGCCGGTGAACTGACGGCTATAGACCCAGGAATCCTTGTCATCCTTTTCCCGTGGCGACTGACCCATTTCCATGATCCGGGTCTGCATGAAGGTGAGCCCGATCACGTCGCCGCGCACGCCGCCCATCAGGATCCGGTCGCCGACGTTGAAGGTCTTGCCACGAAGGATCACGAAATAACCGGCGACCGCGGTGATCACCCGCTGCAGCGCAAAGGCGATGCCCGCGCCGATCAGGCCAAAAACGCTCGCCAGCCGGGCTGGACTGTCGAACCAGATCGACATGACTCCGAGGATCAGGATCGCGGCGACGATCAGGCTGACGCCCTGCTTTGCCCAGAACTGGAAACGCGTGCCGCTGCGGCTGCCGATAAACAGCTTCAGGATCTGTCGCAGCAGCCATGCGACGAGCCAAGCAACCGCCACGAAGGCGATGGTCAGCAGCAACTTGTGCCAGTTATGCTCGGTGGCGCCGATCAGCGTGACGCCGAAAATCTTGAGGCCCTGCACCTGCCCATGGGCGGCGACCGGGGCAGCGCCCGCGCTGTTCGCCAACGCGCTGAATGGGTCCTGCATCACGCGCTTAACCTGACGCCCGTCATGATGGTTCCGTTACGAATCCGGCAAGGAACGCCTCACCGGGTCGGCCGTTCGATCGACGAAGGAGAGCGACATGGAAAACCGCCGCACCGAGACCGCTCGCGAGAACGATGACACTGACATCATCGAGCCCGATGCCAACGACTTCGAGCCGAGCCAGGGTGGAAGCTCCGGCGGCAACCTGCAGGAGGATATCGCAACCCAAGCCGAGCTCGAGCGCGTGCGCGATCCGGAAGCGCATGAGGGCGTCGACAAGCAGGACGATATCGACCACCAGCAACGCTATCCAGCGCGCCATCCCGCGGACAAATCTTCCGGCGGCAATCCGTCAGAGTAGTTCGAGGCTCACTGTCACTTCGTCACCCGCGGCGATGCCCGTGTTGCAGATGACATCCCTCTTGATCGGGAGGAAGTAGCCGCCGCTACTCTTCGACGGAAACACCGACGTCCGCCAGGTGAAGCCGTCAACCGTGGCTTCGACCTTGACGGATCGGAAGCCGCGGCGGACCAGCATCGCCTGCGCGCGAATCTCGCCCGAAAGCTCCTCCGGAACGGTCATGAAATGGGCCACGCCTTCGTCGTTGCTCCACAGCTTCAGGGGACCGGTGAGCGTGATCATGTCGCCAGCTTAGCACGAAAGAACAGCAGTTGACCGCCACGCGGCCAGGGCGGACATCTTCGTTCTGTGAAGCAGGCGTTCAGCCCTTCGCGCGCGGTGCGCCAGCAATGGCTCGAGCAGGTGGACTCAGTCCTGCGCAGCCACGGCCTGGCGGCGGCTGCGCAGCTGTCGCTGCAGGCGCTCGCAACGGGCGTCGAGCACCCGACCCTGCTGAACCTCGCAGCCTCCGCGCGCTACGCAGAGGGGCGTATCGACGACGCGGCGCAGCTGCTCAAGAGGGCGCGAACGCTTGCGCCGAACGATCCGAACATCCTCAACAGCCTTGGTATCTGCCTGAAGGCGCTCGGCCGGAATGAGGCAGCCCTGGAAGCCTATAATGCCGCGCTTCGAATCGATCCGGACATCGCGGCCGCCCACTTCAACCGCGGCGCGGTTCTGGAGTCGCTAAGCGACATCAAGCGGGCGCGAGGCGCATACCAACGAGCAGCGACGGTCGATCCGAACTATGTCGAACCGCTCGCGAGTCTCGCGTGGCTCGATGCGCAGGCCGGCGACTGCGCCTCGGCACGGGCACATGCCGAGCGCGCCCGAGCGCTTTCCGGCTCGAATGTGCTGGCGCGGATGGCCCTCGCGTCTGCCGATCTGCAATCGAACGATCTTTCCGCCGCAGCGGCGCGCCTGTCGGAGCTGAGCCGCGATCCGGGGCTGTCGGCGCTGAACCGCTCGATCGTGCTCGGTTTGATCGGCGATCTCAACGACGCCGAAGGACAAACAGCCGACGCATTCGCCGCGTACAGTGCGTCGAACGCCGAGCTGAAGGCGCTGAATGCTCCGCAGTTCGAGGCTCCGGGCATGGAGACGGCGCTGGCGCACGCCCAAAGGCTCGCCGGCTGGTTCGAAGCAGCCGACCCGGCGCCCTGGCGCGACGCGCCTCCGCAGAGGCCGCGCGCTGCGAACCCGAGAGCGCATGTCTTCCTCGTTGGCTTTCCGCGCTCGGGCACCACCTTGCTCGAGAATGTGCTGGCTGCGCATCCGGAGGTCGTCAGCCTCGAGGAGAAGGCCTGCCTCGCCGCGCCTTCGGAGACCTATCTCTCGTCGGACGAGGGTCTCGAGCACCTCGCCCGGATGAGCGCCGGCGAAGCGATTCGGCAGCGCGATGGCTATTGGACGGCGGTCCGAAGCTTCGGGGTCGAGCCGCGCGGACGGGTGTTCATCGACAAGATGCCCCTCGCCAGCGTCGCGCTCCCGCTGATCGCCAAGCTATTCCCCAACGCGCTCGTGCTGTTCGCCCGTCGCGATCCGCGCGACGTGGTGCTGAGCTGCTTCCGGCGGCGCTTCGGCATGAATGCGTCGATGTACCAATTGCTGACGCTCGAAGGGGCAGCGGCCTACTATGACGCCGTGATGCGCTTGTCGGAACTCTACCGCGAGCTTCTGCCCCTGCCCCAGCACGAGGTCCGCTACGAGAGCCTGGTCGAGGATTTCGAAGCGACTGCACGAGCGGCGTGCGCTTTCCTCGGACTCGGCTGGGACGAGGGAATGGCGGATTTCGCGGCCGGGGCGCGCTCCCGCGGTATCTCGACTCCAAGCGCAGCCCAGGTCACGCGCGGGCTCAACCGCGAGGGTCAGGGCGCCTGGCGCCGCTACGCCGAGCAGATGGCGCCCGTGCTACCGGTGCTGAAGCCGTGGGTGGAGCGCTTTGGGTACGAGCCTTAACGGGTGAGCTTCCGGTACGTCATCCGATGGGGCCGCGTCGCCTCTTCGCCTAGGCGGCGGACCTTGTCTTCCTCATAGGCCTCGAAGTTCCCTTCGAACCACACGACCTGGCTGTCGCCCTCGAAGGCGAGGATGTGGGTCGCGAGGCGGTCGAGGAAGAAGCGGTCGTGGCTGATGACCACCGCACAGCCGGCGAAATTCTCTAAAGCGTCCTCGAGCGCGCGCAGGGTTTCGACGTCGAGATCGTTGGTCGGCTCGTCGAGGAGCAGGACGTTGCCGCCCTCCTTCAGCATCTTGGCGAGATGGACCCGGTTCCGCTCGCCGCCCGAGAGCTGGCCGACCTTCTTCTGCTGGTCGGGGCCGCGGAAGTTGAACGCGCCGACGTAGGCGCGCGTGCCGAATTCGTGCTTGCCGACCTTGAAGACATCGAGGCCGTCCGAGATTTCCTCCCAGACGTTCTTCTTGGGATCGAGCGCGTCGCGGCTCTGGTCGACATAGCCGAGGTGCACGGTCGGACCGACGTCGATCGCGCCTGAGTCCGGCTTCTCCTGCCCGGTGATCAGCTTGAACAGGGTGGTCTTGCCCGCGCCGTTCGGGCCGATGACGCCCACGATCCCGCCGGGCGGAAGCGTGAAGCTCAGATCGTCGAACAGCAGTTTGTCGCCGTAGGCTTTGCTCAGCCCCTTCGCCTCGATCACCTTCCCGCCGAGGCGCTCGGGCACCTGGATCAGGATTTCGCCCTTCGTGGGCGTGCGGTTCTCCTGGGCTTCGACCAGCTCGTCGAAGGCTTTGATGCGCGCTTTGGACTTGGCCTGCCGAGCCTTGGGCGAACGTCGGATCCATTCCAGCTCGTCGGCGATCGCTTTTTGTTTGCCGGCCTCTTCCCGCTCCTCCTGCTCGAGCCGTTTCGCCTTCTTTTCGAGATAGGTGGAGTAGTTTCCTTCGTAGACGTAGTAGCGACCGCGATCGAGCTCGAGAATCCAGTTCACGACATTGTCGAGGAAATAGCGGTCGTGGGTGACGAGAATGACGTTGCCCGGATAATCGACGAGGTGCTTTTCCAGCCACTGTACGCTCTCCGCGTCGAGATGGTTGGTCGGCTCGTCGAGGAGCAGGATGTCCGGCTTCTCGAGCAGCAGCCGGGTCAGCGCCACCCGCCGCTTCTCGCCGCCTGACAGGTTCTCGACCGGGCTGTCGCCGGGAGGACAGCGAAGCGCGTCCATCGCGATCTCGAGCTGATTATCGAGCGTCCAGCCGTCGACCGCGTCGATCTTCTCCTGAAGCTCGCCCATTTCCGCCATCAGCGCGTCGAAGTCGTCGCCCGGGTCCGCCATCTGCGCGGAGATGGCGTTGAAGCGGTCGAGCATGTCGGCGACTGGGCGCACGCCGTCCATCACATTCTCGCGGACCGTCTTGGTCGGATCGAGCTGCGGCTCCTGCTCGAGATAGCCCACGCGAATGTTCTCACCGGCCCAGGCCTCGCCGGTAAACTCGCTGTCACGACCCGCCATGATCTTCATCAGCGTCGACTTGCCGGAGCCGTTCGGGCCCACGATGCCGATCTTGGCGTCGCGGTAGAATTGCAGGTGGATGTTGTTGAGGATGGGCTTTTGCCCCGGGAAGGCCTTGGAAAGGCCCTTCATCACATAGCTGTACTGGGCGGCCATTGCGGCGCTCTTGTCCTTCGAAAGTGCTGGAGAGTTGCCGCGCCAGTTAGGGGAGCGCGCCGGCTTTTTCTAGTCGCGACCCACCACCGCCTCGGCACCCGCGAAGCGATAGTCGCGATACTGGTCGCGCAAATCCTTCTTGCTGAGCTTGCCCGTCGCCGTGTGGGGCAGCTCCTCGACGAACTCGATCGCGTCCGGCAGCCACCATTTGGCGAGCTGGGCCGCGAGATGATTGCGAACGTCGATCTCGCAGACGCCGCTCCCATTCGAGCGCACGATCAGCAGCAGCGGCCGCTCGTCCCACTTCGGATGCGGGATCCCGATCGCCGCCGCCTCGGCCACGCCCGGGCAGCCGACGGCCGCATTTTCAAGCTCGATGGAGCTGATCCACTCGCCGCCGGACTTGATCACGTCCTTCGCGCGGTCGGTGATCTGGATCGATCCATCCGGATGGATGACGGCGACATCGCCGGTGTCGAACCACTGGCCTTCACCGCACGCATCCTGGTCCTGCTTGAAATAACGGCGGACGACGCCGGGTCCGCGCGTCTGGAGCCGGCCGGCGCTGACTCCGTCGCGAGGCAGCACCTTGCCGCTCTCGTCGACGGTGCGGAGCTCGACGCCGAACATCGATCGCCCGGCGCGGGTCAGGTAATGGACCTGCTCGTCGTCGCTCATTTCGTCCCAGTTGGACGGCGGTGCACCGACCGTCCCGACCGGCGACATCTCGGTCATTCCCCAGAGGTGGTTCACTCGGACTCCACGCTTGCGGAACCAGCGGATCGTCGCTTCGGGCGCTGCCGAGCCGCCAATAATCACCATCCTCAGCTTGCCTAGCGGCGAGCCGGTGCGCTCGACATGGTCAATCATGCCGAGCCACACCGTGGGGACGCCGGCGGTGTGGGTCACGCCCTCCTCGTTGAACAGCCGGCACAGCCGCTCGGGCTGGTTGTCCGCGCAAAGCACCAACTTCATGCCCGAAAGCGCCGCCGCATAAGGGATGCACCAGCTGCCGGCGTGGAACATCGGGACCACCGGCAGCATCACCGATCCGGCGGAAAGGTCGAATACGTCGGGAGCGACGATCGACATCGTATGCAGCATGGTCGAGCGGTGCTCGTAGAGCACGCCCTTGGGATGGCCGGTCGTGCCGCTCGTGTAGCAGAGGCCGCAAGGATCGCGCTCGTCGCCTTCGTGCCAGGCATAATCGCCATCCTCGCTGTCGAGCGTGTCATCGAACTCATCGTCGAAACAGATATATTCGCGCACGCCCTTCCAGCGCGGCTTCATGCGTTCGACCAGCGGCGCGAAGACGCGGTCGTAAAAGATCACCCGGTCCTCGGCATGGTTGACGATATAATCGAGCTGGTCGTCGAAGAGGCGGAAGTTGAGCGTGTGAAGCACGCCGCCCATGCCGATCACGCCATACCAGGCGGCGAGGTGCCGGTCGTGATTGACGGCGAGCGTCGCCACGCGCTCGCCCGGCCGCACGCCGAGCCGCTCAAGCACGCGCGCGACTCGGCGAGCGTCGTTTGCCAGCCGCTTCCAGTCAGTCCGGACGGTGGTCCCATCGGCGCGGGCGGCGACGATTTCGCGACTACCATGCTCGCGCTCGGCATGGTCCATCAGCCGCATGATGCGGAGCGGAAAATCCTGCATCGCGCCGAGCGTACCCATCAGCGCCTCCCCCAAAGAGCGGCGCATCATGCCGGAAAATGTCCGCGGTCTCTAGAAGGGTAGTTTGAATCCAGGCGGAAGCGGCAGCGTGCTCTGCATCTTCTGCATTTCCTGGGCCGCCGCAGCGTCCGCCTTCGCCCGCGCGTCGTTGATCGCGGCGGCGATCAGGTCCTCGATCATGGTCTTTTCGGACGGCTGAAGCAGGCTCTCGTCGAGATCGACGGCGAGGATGCGCCCCTTCGCGGTCGCGCGAATCTTGACCATTCCGCCGCCCGCGGCGCCCTCGACTTCGATCTTATCGAGATTGTCCTGCGCCGTCTGAAGCTCGTTTTGGGCGTGTTGCGCCATCTTCATGATCTCGTCGAAGTCGGGCATCTCGGGCATGTCAGCTGCCTCTCGTTGAAAAGGATTCGAGCTCCGCGTCCGGGAACGCGTCCATCACCGCGCGCACATTCGCGTCGGCAAGCACTTCGGAGCGAACGCGCTCCTCGGCCATTTTCTCCTGGTCGAGCAGCGACGGCTCCGCGGCCTCGTCCGACAGCGACACCTGCCAAGGTGTGCCGGTCACCGATTTCAGGACCGCTGCGAGCTCGCGCGGCCAATCGCCGCCGAGCGGACGTCCCGGCTTCAGGACCAGCTCGGGCGGGGCATAGCGCACGACACCGACCTGGTCGTGGAGCTGCACCGCAAGCTGGTGCTTGCCTCGCGCTTCGAGCAGCTCGATCAGCCCACGAAAGTCGCTCGGAAGGCGTGCGGAAGGCGCAGACGATTTTGAGCTTGCCGGTGCGGCGGACGCGAGGGCGCCACCTCCCTCCCCTGTCAGCTTCGCGATCAACGCCGCCGGGTCCGGCATCTCCGAGGCGTGAATCAGCCGCAGAAGCGCCATTTCCGCGGCCTCGCGCGGGTCCGGCGCGACATCGACATCCTGAAGCCCCTTGAGCAGCATCTGCCACAGGCGATGGATCATCGCCCACGACAGCGCCGCCGCCAAAGTCTCCGCGCTCTCTCGCTCCTCGGCCGACTGGAGCGTGCCCGCGCCGGCGCCGGCCTTGGCACGCGTCGCTGCGTGGAGGCTCTCCATGAGCCCACGCAACAGCTGCGTCGGATCGATCCCGAGCCGATGCGCTTCGTCGAGATCGGCAAGGGCGGCGCCCGCGTCACCGGACAGCACCAGCTCGAGCAGGCGCCGGATTCGGCCGCGGTCGGCGAGCCCCAGCATGTCGCGGACCTGCTCTGCGGTCACGGCGCCAGCACCATGCGCGATCGCCTGGTCGAGGATGGAAAGGCCGTCGCGCGCCGACCCTTCAGCGGCGCTCGCGATCATGGCCAGCGCGTCCGGCTCGACATCGACACCTTCCGCCTCGGAGACCTCGGCGAAGTGCGCAGCGAGCTTCTCGGCCGAGATGCGGCGGAGATCGAAGCGCTGGCACCGCGACAGCACCGTCACCGGCACCTTGTTCACCTCGGTGGTAGCGAGGAAGAACTTCACATGCTCAGGCGGCTCCTCAAGAGTCTTCAGCAACGCGTTGAAAGCATTCTTCGACAGCATGTGGACTTCGTCGATGATATAGATCTTGTAGCGCGCGCTGACCGAGGCGTAGCGGACCGCGTCGATGATCTCGCGGATGTCGTCGACCCCAGTGTGCGACGCCGCGTCCATCTCGATCACGTCGATGTGGCGCCCTTCGGCAATCGCCCGGCATGGCTCGCACACCCCGCACGGGTTGATCGTAGGGCCACCCTGCCCGTCCGGGCCGACGCAGTTCAGCGCCTTGGCGATCAGCCGCGCCGTCGACGTCTTGCCGACTCCGCGAACGCCGGTGAGCAGGAAGGCATGCGCGATCCGCCCGCGCTCGATGGCGTTGGCGAGCGTTTTCACCATCGCGTCCTGGCCGATCAGCTGGTCGAAACTCTGCGGGCGGTACTTGCGCGCCAGCACGCGATACGCTGCGCCCGCGTCAGGAGCTGTTGCTTCAGGAAGGTCGAGCCCCAAAGCGGGCGATTCGCTGTCGTCCATCAGCAGTGATTTAGGAGGTGCCATGGCTCATGGCGAGCGGTGGAAGCCGACGACCCGGCACGAAATCGTTGTGGCTGCTCCCTTCCGGGCCTGACCAGGTTGGCGACAGCGCCGTCCGCCGACTTCCGCGCTGGCATATGGTGGAACCTCGCTTCCCGCGCAAGTTCGCGTGGTTTTCATTGAGCGTTCACGCGAGGAGGAGGAGGTCTCCAACATGGCCGTGCCGTTGTTCCTGCTAGCCGCGCTGGCGCAAGTGTCGCCCTCGGCTCCGATCACCGTCACCGGTCATCAATGGGCGCCGTTCATCAGCCCCATGGGCGAGCCGTTCCGCGCTCGTTCGTCGACCGACGATACGCTCGCGGACTGGTTCCAACGGGCCGACCTCAACCGCGACGGAGTACTGAGCGCCGCAGAGATGGAAGCGGACGCGGAGCGCTTCTTCGCCAAGCTCGACACTAACCATGACGGGCAGATCGATCCCGGCGAGCTCGCCCAATATGAATATGAGGTCGCGCCCGAGATCCAGGTGATGTCGCGGACTCGCCATGCTCCAGGGCAGGCCGCTCCGGTGGCGAAGAGCGATGCCGACGATCTCGACGCCTATCGCGACGATCGGCGCGACCGGGAACAGCGCCGCGCAATGCGCGACGAGGCCTATGCGAGCCTCGGCTTCGGCGGCGGGCTCGAGGGAGCGGCGCGCTATTCGCTGCTCAATATCCCGGAGCCGGTCGCCGCCGCCGACACGGATTTCAACCGGCTGGTCTCGCTCGCGGAGTTCGAAGCCGCGGCGCTCGCCCGTTTCCAGCTGCTCGACAAGGCGCATGCCGGCAGGATCGGCCTCGCGCAGCTCGAAGCGATGCCGCACGTGCCCGATCCTAGACGGCGGCGGCCCAAGCCCGATGAGGACGCGCCTGACACGCGGATCGGCGCGCCGCTTCCGAGCGGTCCCTAGCGCCCCATCCAGTTCTTCGCGCCTGGCGGAATCCTTACCGTTAGCCTGTTCATGTCCTCACGAAGGATGATCTGGCACGCGAGGCGCGAGGTCCGGGTCGCATGAGCGGCGAGATCGAGGAGATCCTCCTCCTCTTCGCTCGCGGGCGGCAGCTCCTCAAAATCCCGGGCGTCGACGATCACGTGGCAGGTCGAGCAGGCCATCACCCCCTCGCACGCGCCCTCGAGCGGCTCGCGCGCCGCCCAGGCGACGTCAAGCAGCCGCTGCCCTGGTTCGGCCTCCACTTCTTTGTCGAGCGTGCCGTCAGCCTTCAGGAACCGCACCAACGTCACGCGTCGAGCTTCTCCTGCGCGTGCGCATGAGCAGCGATTTGGTGGCAGGCTTCGACCAGCTCCTTCTGCTTCGTGTAGCGGCCGAATCCGAGCCTGATCGAAGACCGCGCCTGGCGATAATCCAGGCCGAGCGCCCTCAGCACATGGCTCGGCCGGCCCGACCCGCTGGCGCAAGCCGATCCAAGCGAAAAGGCGATGTCGCGAAGATCTGCAATGAGTCGTGCTCCATCAAGGCCTTCGCGGCGGATGTTGAGATTACCCGGGTAGCGGTGATTAGTGCTCCCGTTGATGATCCACCCCTTGCCCAGAGCACGGGTTGCCGCCCCCCAGAGCTTTTGCACATGGTCATAATCGCGATGCTGGCGCTCTTCGGCGAGCTTCGCGGCAGCGCCGAAGCCGACGCAGAGCGCGGGCGACAGGGTCCCGGAGCGAAGCCCCCGCTCCTGCCCTCCGCCGTGGATGAACGGGGCCGGCTCCGCGCCTTTTCGAATCCACAGCGCTCCAATGCCCTTCGGCCCGTAGATCTTATGCGCAGAAACAGCGACCAGATCCGGGCCCTTGCACAGCTCGACGCGCCCGAATGCCTGGACCGCGTCGCACAGCATCAGCGCTCCGCAGGCGTGAGCCATATCCGCGATCTCCGTGATCGGCTGCGTGACTCCAATCTCGTTGTTCACCTGCATGACCGCCACCAGGAGCACGCGCTCGTCGAGCTCCCGGGAGAGCAGGTCGAGGTCGAGTCGGCCATCCGGCTGAACCGGAAGCACCGTGAGGTCGATGCCGCCGGCGGCGAGCCATTCGCAGGTGTCGAGGACCGCGGCATGTTCGGTCGCCACGGTGATGATCCGGTTGCGGCCCTTCGGCGCTTTTTCCGCACTGCCTTTGAGCGCCCAGTTGAGCGCTTCGGTCGCGCTGCCGGTGAAGGCAAGGCTTCCGCCGGTAAGACCCATTGCCGTTTCGACGCGCTTGCGACCAACCTCGATCGCGGCCTCGGCTTCGTTACCCCATCGCGAAGGCGAATGCGGGTTGGCGAATTTCTCCTCAATCCATGGCTGCATCGCCTTGGCCACTTCGGGCGCGAGGGGCGTGGTCGCCTGGTAGTCGAGGTAGATCATGCAGCCCTCGCTTTGGCAGCTGTCGCGATCTTGCGCCACTCGCGGACGAAGCGATCGATGTCGCTTTCGTTTGTCGAGGGGCCGAAGCTTACGCGGATTACCGTCGAAGCGATTTCATCCGGCACGCGCATTGCCGTGAGCACCCGACTCGGCTTCATGCTGCCCGACGAGCAGGCGCTCCCCGCGGATACGGAGATCCCGGCGAGATCGAGCTGCACCAGTTGGCTGGCGCTAGCGACACCGGCCATCGCGTAGGCGCCGATCGTCGCGATCCTCGGCGCCTCGGCGGCGATGACGAGTCCGCCCGCAGCGACGATTTCCCGCTCCAGCTGCACGCGCAGCTTTGCCAGGCGCGGCATTGCTTCGGCGAAGGCTCGGCACTCGAGCGCGGCCGCCATGCCGATGATCCCCGGCAGATTCTCGGTCCCTCGGCGATAACCGCGTTCCTGGCCGCCGGTCGCCTCGAGGGTCGCAAGGTCTCTCGCCAACAGCGCGCCGGTGCCCGGCGCCCCGCCGAACTTCTGGCTGGTGATCGCGATGAAGTCTGCCTCCGGAAGCGCAATCTTCCCCGCCGCCTGCGCGCAATCGGCAAGGAGCAGCGAGCCCGATCCGCGCACGATCTCATAGATGTGCTCGATCGGCTGGATCACCCCCGTCTCGTTGTTCACCAGCTGGATCGCGACCAGCGCCGGTGCCCCGGCGACGGCTCTCTCGAGCGCGGCGAGATCGATCAAACCGTCCGAAGCGATTGGAAGAATGTTCGCATCCGCTCCCATGGCAGCGGTCACCGCCTCATGTTCGGTCGGCCCAACGATCCGCCGCGCGGCCTTCGCCCGCGACGCGGCCATGTGGATCGCCTCGCTCCCGCCCGAGGTGAAAACGACGTCATGACGCCAGCCGAGCGCATCGGCGATCGTCCGCCGCGCGTCCTCAAGTGCGGCGCGCGCCTGCCGCCCGTCCGCGTGCGGCGAACTCGGATTGCCGGAGCGCTCGAGAGCGCGGGCGATCGCCTCGCGCGCCTTGGGCAGGACCGGCGTGATCGCCGCATGATCGAGGTAGAGCCGGTCGGGCATCGTCAAAAGCCGAGGAGTCCTGCCGATTGCCAGTTGAACGGCCGCTCCTATATAGGAGCCGACGCCGCGGCGCACCCGTCGGCGCGCCGACATTTTCATTCGCGAGCTTTTTGCACCCGATGCCCGAAGTCATTTTTCCCGGCCCCGAGGGACGTCTCGAAGGCCGATTCCACCCCGGCACCCGCCCTCGCGCGCCTGTCGCCCTGGTCCTCCATTCGCACCCGCAGGCCGGAGGGACGATGAACAACAAGATCGTCCAGCTGCTCTACCAGACCTTCGTCAGGCGCGGCTTCGCCACACTCCGCTTCAACTTCCGCGGAGTCGGCAAGAGCCAGGGCGTGTTCGACAACGGCATCGGCGAGCTGTCGGACGCCGCCTCGGCGCTCGACTGGGTGCAGTCGATCCATCCGGAAGCCGAGACGACCTGGGTCGCGGGCGTCAGCTTCGGTGCGTGGATCGGAATGCAGCTGCTGATGCGCCGCCCGGAGATCCGCGGCTTCATCTCGATCGCTCCGCCCGCCAATATGTACGATTTCAGCTTCCTCGCGCCGTGCCCCTCTTCGGGAATCATCATCCAGGGCGAAGCCGACGAGGTCGTCACTCCGAGCGCGGTCCAGAAGCTGGTCGACAAGCTCCGGACCCAGCGGCACATCACCATCAATCACGACCTCATCCCGGGCGCGAACCATTTCTTCGCGAACGAGCTCGACCAGCTGATGAAATCGGTCGACGATTATCTCGACATGCGGCTCGCCACCGATCCGGTGAAGCCGGCTATACCGTCCAGATCATCACGTTCATGACGATCACCAGCGCGGCGACGATCATCAGAACGCCGCGCGTCCGGGTCTGACGGTCCGTCACGAGCTTCGCTCCGCCGGCGATGAGCAGGAACCCGCTCACCATCCCAATGGCCATCACAACCGACGAAAAGTTCGTCATTTTTCCCCGTCTGCTTCACAAAGACTTAACTGTATTCGGGGCAGATTGGCGGCCATGCCACTCCGTGAGCAGCAGGCGCGCCTTGAAGAGGCGTTCGAGCGGATCGAGGAGACGATCCTGCCGTGCATCGCGATGATGCTCGACACGCTGATCGACGCCTCGGAGAATGTCGCCGAGGGAGAGCGCCGGTTCCTGGTGGGTGAGCTGAAGACGCTCGCGGCCGAGCTCGAAGAGCTGACCCAGGCGGTCGAGCGGTCGAGCCCCGCCCATGTCGAGCCCGGCGAGTACAAGGCCCGCAACGTCGCCTAGGCCGCTTGGCCAGTGATCCGGGCATGGAGCGCCGGATCGATATTTGCGCCCGACACCACCACTACCGTGTCTTCTTCCGGCACGAGCTTGCCCGAGACCACCGCGGCGAGCGCAACCGCGGCGCCGGGCTCGACCATTAGGCCGTGCTTCTCCCAGGCGAAGCGGATCGCGTCCTCGACTTCAGGATCGCTGACGGAAACGCCGCGGGCATGACGGCCGTGCAGGATTCCGAACGTGATCGGCGAAACTCGTGGCGTCATGATCGCGTCGCAAAACGTTTCCGGCGCATCAGCTTCGACCGGCACGATCTCGCCGCCGTCTAGGGAGCGCGCCATGTCATCCCAGCCTTCAGGCTCGACGACCACCATCTCTGTTTCGGGGACCGCAAGCGCGATTCCCGACGCGAGCCCGCCTCCGCCGCACGGAACGACGATCCGCTTCGGCGATCGCCCGAGCTGCTCCATGATCTCCAGCCCGGCGGTGCCTTGGCCGGCGACGATCGCAGGATCGTCGAAGCTCGGGACCACCGTCGCGCCGGTTTCGTCGGAAATTCGCGCGGCGATCTCCTCGCGGCTCTCGCTTCGTCGGTCGTAGAAAATGATCTCGGCGCCCTCGCCGCGCGTCCCGTCGACCTTCACCTGCGGAGCATCTGACGGCATCACGATAATCGCGCGCATGCCCAGCCGCCGAGCGGCGATCGCGACGCCACGAGCGTGGTTGCCGGAGGAGAAGGCGACGACCCCGCGCTCGCGCTCTTCCGCCGACAGCTGCAGCAGCCGGTTGGTCGCGCCCCTCAGCTTGAATGCGCCCCCGGTCTGGAGGCACTCGCATTTGAGCCACACGCGCACGCCGGCGACTTCGCTCTCGAGCAGCGGCGTACGCTCGACAAGGCCGTCGGTCCGCCGGGCGGCGTCGATTACGTCATCACGCGACACTTGGGGATAATTAGCTAAGCGGTTGATATTTCACCTATTCGATTAGCCGTTGCAGATCAGCGACATACGGCAGGGAAATCTTAATGGCGGGGCCGAAGAATCTTTACAGGCCAGGACCCCACACATATATCGCCCCCGCTGCCCCATGGGACTTCCAACCGCAAGGCAGCTTTTTGGATGAACGTGCCCGTTGGAGGTCCCTTGAGTTGCACAAGCCACATCGCGCGCTGGGGCTAGCCGCCGCCCCGACCGGCAGCCGGGGGGCTGCCGCTATCGCCCAACTCCGACCGGTCGAACCGGTGACCCTGCTGCGTCCGCACGCCGCGCGTCGCGCCGCGCGCTTCTTCGTCGAGAAGTTCCCCGGCCGCTCGCTCTATGCGGTGAAGGCGAACCCGTCGCCGGACCTGCTGCAGATTCTGTGGAACGCGGGCGTGACCCATTATGACGTCGCCTCGATCGGCGAGGTCCGGCTGGTCCACGAGACGCTGCCGCAGGCGGTGATCTGCTTCATGCACCCGGTGAAGGCCGAGGAAGCGATCGCCGAGGCCTATTTCGAGCATGGCGTGAAGACATTCAGCCTCGACACGGTCGAGGAGCTGGACAAGATCGTCCGGGCGACCTCGATGAACGGTGGTCCCGCGAGCGACCTCAACCTGCTGGTGCGCCTC
>JABFXK010000099.1 GCA_013361785.1 Sphingomonas sp. | reverse complement strand
CGACGGGTGGTGGCGTAACATGGCGATCCGGGCGAGGTCACCCCAATCGCTGGACTCACGAATTGCCGTCTCGTTCATGTCCGGAACGAAGGCGTAAGCTGCCGACCAATTCCCCATTCGCCTAGTGCTCATGTGTGCGGTCGCACCGGATGACACGGCGGCACGCCACGCATTGTCGTCCCACGTGCGGAACACCGGGGCAGCGAGCGGGGGCGACGAAAATGCAGGCCCGCCGTCGCGCTCCGCGACCAGAGCGCTCTCGAGCTGGCGGAGGTGCTGAGCAATGCAGGGCGAGAGCGTCAGCCGCGCCTGGGCTTGCGCCCCGTCGTCGAAGCCGAGCTCGGTCTTCATTGCGGCCTCCGAATCGGCGACCTCGTAATGCCAGCTCACGGTCTGCACCAACTGCTCGGCGCCGAGGGCGATCAGCACGCCGAGCACGATGATCCCGACTTCGCCGGCAAACGCGCGCCATCCGTGAAGCGGTTTCGGCAAGTGGACATGCATGCAGGCGCCCCCGGCGAGGGAAGCTATCAGAAGAGCTGCCGTCCGCAATGGGCGGAAAAATGGGCTCGCGGAGGCTCGCCGGTTGTGAGGCGGGAAAGCCACCCCTATCTTTCTTCTATGCCGACAGTTGAGCTTTTCACGGACGTCGCGCTTGGCGTCGCCATCCCCTCGCGCAATGCGCGCGGGCGGATTGCGCGCCTGGGGAGCGTGGTTGATTCGATCCTTGCCAGCCACCAATACCCGGCGGTCATCGAGAAGCTGCTCGCCGAGGCGCTGACGCTCACCGCTTTGCTCGGGTCGCTTCTGAAGGAGCCCCAGGGTCAGCTGACGCTGCAGGCGCAGACCGAGGGCGGGGCGATCGACCTTCTGGTGTGCGATTATCTCGGCGGCGAGCTGCGTGGCTATGTGCGGCACGACGCCGAGAAGCTGGCGACGCTTTCCGCCGAGCCGACTCTGCCGGAGCTGTTCGGCAAGGGCTATCTCGCGATCACCTTCGACCAGCCCATCGCCGACGAGCGCTACCAGGGGATCGTGCCGCTCGAGGGCAAGAGCCTGGGCGACGCCGCGCAGAGCTATTTCTCGCAGTCCGAGCAGATCCCGAGCCTGGTGCGGCTCGCGGCGGAGAAGCGTGGCGAGCACTGGTTCGCCGGCGGGCTTCTGCTCCAGCATCTGCCCGAGGGCGAGGAAGGCCGCGAGCGTCTGCACACGCGGCTCGACCATCCCGACTGGCCGCACATCGCGATTCTCGGCGGATCGGTGAAGGCGGAGGAGCTGACCGACCCCGAGCTTCCGCTCGACGACCTCATATGGCGGCTGTTCCACGAGGAGGACGAGGTCCGCACGCTCGCGGCGATCCGATTGAGCCGCGGCTGCCGCTGCGATCCTGAATATGTGCGTTCCGTGATCGCGCGGTTCCCGGTCGACGAGCGCGAGGCAATGGTCGGCGACGACGGGATGATCCGCGTGGATTGCGCCTTCTGCTCTTCGAGCTTCGCGATCGAGCCGAAAGAGCTCAGCTCTTAAGTGTCGGATTCCGCACATTTCATTTTCTGCGCGTAGAAGGCTCGTGGTAGAAGGCCTCCGATGAGGGCCTCGATGATTCTTGGCGCTGCGATAGCGATCCCTGCCGCTGCCTTGGCTGCGACGGTCCCGTCGGCGCTCAGCCACATCGCGGGTGGGCTGTGGGAGGTGAGCGGCGCGCCGGGAGCCCAGACGCCGATCCGCCAGTGCTTCGCGGACGTCCAGATCCTCGCGCAGTTCGAGCACCGGGCCCGCAATTGCTCGCGGACGGTGCTCAGCGACAACGGCACCTCGACCGTCATCGACTATCGCTGCGGGCCCTCGGACTTCGGGCAGAGCCAGGTCGATGTCGTCACTCCCCGCGCGCTGAGGATCGCTACCCAGGGGATTTCGGACCAGCTGCCGTTCAATTACGTGATCCAGGCGCGGCGCGTCGGCGAGTGCGAGAAAAACGTTTCATCTCCACGCCATTAAGCCGGCGTTTAGCCATATTGCGCTAGCAAGATGAAGTGCCGGATTGGCACGCTTTCCTCCCATCGGGCCAAGGGAGATACTTTGGCCCGATACCTGGGCCGCCTGGTCGCAAGACCGGCGGCCCTTCTTTTTTTGTGCGTGCTGACGCCGTAGAGGCGCGCGCATGCTCTACCTCGTCATCAAGGCCGCAATCTCGGGCGTGATCGTTTCGGCCGTTTCGGAGATCGCCCGGCGCTATCCCGGATGGGGCGGGCTTCTCGCCTCGCTTCCGCTGACGTCGCTGCTCGCGATGCTGTGGCTGTGGCGGGATTCGGGTGACTCGGAGCGCGTGGCCGAGCTGTCGCAGAGCACCATCTGGTTCTTCGTTCCATCCGTGCCCCTGTTCATCGCGCTTCCGATCCTGCTGCGCTCCGGCGTCGGCTTCTGGCTGAGCATGGCGATCGTCGTCGTCGGGACGCTTGCGCTCTACGCCTTCTGGTTCTGGGCCGCGCCCAAGGTGGGCATCAAATTGTGACCGCGGCGGTGGTCCTGCTGTCGGGCGGACTGGATTCGATGGTTTGCGCCGCGATCGCGCGCGAACAGGGCTATTCGGTCATCGCCCTGACCGTCGATTACAATCAGCGGCACCGCGTGGAGCTCGAGGCGGCGCGGAGAATCGCGGCGGCCGTAGCCGATCGGCACATCGTCCTTCCGCTCGACCTCCGGGCGTTCGGGGGATCGGCGCTGACGGACGACATCGACGTCCCCAAGGGCGGCGTCGGCGAGGGCATTCCGGTGACGTATGTGCCTGCGCGCAACACGATCTTCCTCAGCCTCGCGCTCGGCCTCGCCGAGGCGAGCGGCGCGCGGGACATTTTCATCGGCGTGAATGCGCTCGATTATTCCGGCTATCCCGACTGCCGGCCGGAGTTCATCGCAGGGTTCGAGCGGCTGGCGAATGTCGCCACGAAAGCGGGGGTCGAGCGCGATCACTTCACCATCCACGCGCCCCTCCAGCACATGAGCAAGGCGGAAATCGCGCGCGAGGCGCAGCGGCTCGGCCTCGATGCGGCGCTCAGCCATAGCTGCTACGATCCGCTTGCCGACGGCCGGCATTGCGGCCGGTGCGATGCCTGCCGGCTGCGGGCGAAGGGGTTCGCCGAGGCTGGGATCGCGGATCCGACGGTGTACGCGTGACCTACGCGGTCAAGGAATGCTTCCTGACGCTTCAGGGCGAAGGGATGCAGTCGGGGAGCAGGGCGGTGTTCCTTCGCTTTGCCGGATGCAATCTGTGGTCGGGGCGCGAGGAGGACCGTGCGACAGCCCAATGCCGCTTTTGCGACACCGAATTTGTCGGCACGGATGGAAAGGCCGGCGGCAAGTTTTCAACTCCGGAGGAGCTGGCGTCCCATGTCGAGCGGCTCTGGGACGGCGGCGAGGAGCGGCGGCTGGTGGTGATCACCGGCGGCGAGCCGATGCTTCAACTGGACTCAGCGCTTGTGGACGCTCTGCATGGACGCAGCTTCCGCATCGCGGTGGAGACTAACGGCACGCTTCCCGCAACGCCCGGTATCGATTGGATCTGCGTCAGCCCCAAGGCCGGAACCAACGTCGTCCAACGCTCGGGCGACGAGCTCAAGCTCGTCTGGCCGCAGGACGGGATCGAGCCAGCCGAACTCGAGCAGTGGGACTTCGACCATTGGCTGGTGCAGCCGATGGACTGCGACGAGCTGGCGGATTCGATCGACGCGGCGATCCGGCTGGCGATGGAGCGGCCGAAATGGCGCCTGAGCCTTCAGACGCACAAGGTGGTCGGGCTGGCCTGATTACTCGCCGTTGCTGACGACGTTCGCGGGCGTGTTCTCGACTGGGCTCGGCGCCGGCTTGCTGGTCGAGGTGCTGCCCTTCGTGCTGTCGGTCTGCGGCTTCGGCCTGGGGAAGGCGTTCACGTTCCCGGAGCCGTTCGAAACATTGCCGAGATCGTTGATGTCGGATTCGGCGGCCATGTTCGCCGCATCGCCGGTCACCGCGTCGATCGCAGTCACGTCGTTGGAGACGATATTCGCGGCGGTGAGGTTCTCGCCGACATTCTGCGTATTGTCGCTCTGATCGTTGTTTCCGCAGCCGGCGAGGGAGAGTGCTCCGGCAATCAGGATCAGCACACGCATCGACGACTCCACCAAAGCCAAAAAAAGAGGCTGCCGGCGTTACCGGCAGCCCCTTGAAAAGCCAACGCCCCCGTTAACCGGAGGCGTCTCACGATTACATCGCGTTGTTGGTCGTCGCGTTCGTGGTCGCGTTGTTCGTCACGACAGTCACGTTGCTCGCGCTGACGTTCATGTCGGTCGCCGTGGCATTCATGTCCGTGGCGTTCATGTCCGTCGCGTTCATGTCGGTCGTCGTGAGGTTCTCATCGACGTTCATGGTGTTGTTGGCGTTGTCGTTGCTGCTGCAAGCCGCAACCGCCAGGGCCGCGCCAGCGACCAGGATAAG
>JABFXK010000237.1 GCA_013361785.1 Sphingomonas sp. | reverse complement strand
GGATGCGGCGGCTCTGGTCGAGTGCCTGGCCGGCGACGTGGTCGCGTTCGAGATGGTGCCGCCGCTCGCGCTGCCGCCCGGCGCGGCGCGCGACGAGGCGGGGGCGGCGGCGTGGCTCGGCGGGTTCGAGGAGCTGGACGTCTAGGTGCGTGACTTGAGCATCGAGGCGGACGCGTCGGTCGGGTTCGCGCATGCGCTGCACCATCTGAAGGGCACGCGCGGGGGCGGGCACAAGGTCGGCCTGTGGATGCGCTCGACCTTGTGCTTCCGGCGCGAGGGCGGGGAGTGGCGGATTGCGCACTCGCATACGTCGGTGCCCTTTTATCCGGGGGCGGAGATGAAGGCGGCGGTGGACTTGGAGCCGAGCGCCTAAGCCAGCGGAATGCTACGCTGGCGCGAAGGCCCAGCGTAGAATTGACCAGCTCAGGTGCCAGGCACGAAATTTTGCAACGCTCTGATCTTCCTCAGTCGCTTTGCAGGCTTGTCTGACGATGCGCTGCCCGATTTTCCTGAGAACTCTTGATAGCGGTAATCCGGCATCGGAACGGCCTTTCCTCCGGCAACCCGTTCAGTCACGGATGGGTTACACATGGTCGGTCTCCCTCGGATTGAGTTCTGCTGGGTAATGGTGCTTTCGGCGTATCCACTTAAATCCTTCGTGCTTAGTTACTGTGGCGATATCGGTTGCGCCGCCAACCACATCAGCCTGAGGTAGGAAAGCAAAATATTTTTTAGTCAGGTCCACCATAAAGTCCGCAAGTGCTATTGCATCGCCAATTGGCATCGCTGGTTCAACCAATGGCGTGGTCAACCGTTGCCTTAGCTGCTCCACCAGCGGCTCAATTGCTTCTTCGGGAAGCCCTGCAGCACTCAGAGCCTGGCCAATGTCCGGATCAAACCCGAAGATCAATCGACTGAGTGGTTTTGGCTGACCTCCCCAAGCAACGTTGCCGGTGATCCCTTCAGCAACGATCAACTCAGGAGCCCGGACATCTCCGTCATAGATCGAGATCTTCCAGACCTCCGAATTGTCCCGCCCAGCACCGTAACCTCCAACCGAGAATTCGAAGCCGTGAGGATTAGCCGGCGCCGGCTCGATTTCTGCGTACCGCGCGGCGAAGAAGTCGTGAGCACGACGAACGACCTCTTCGATGGTGTATGTTTCCGGATCGATCGCTTCACCGCCGACACCTTTGGTGATCATGCGACGAAAATCTTTCGCAAGCGTACTTATCGAAGCCTGCCCCATATGACCCATTCCGCAGGTCATCGCGGCGATCGGTTTGCCCTTGTATAGGTTAAAGACCTTATTGCCGTGCTGATAGACATTCAGCACCATTGGCTGACCACCCGGAGCAATTCCGACGAGCGACGAGGCACTATCTGCCGCGAAGACAAGGCAATCGTGTACCTTGACCGATACACAGACAGTCAATGGATCCCCTTCTCCGAGCAGAATGCAGTGAATCAGAGTGACAGGGGTGAGTCAAACTCCACGAGCGGTCCAATTCATTTCATGACCCGTGTCGCACTAATGCAACATGTGGGAGCGTTATCGAAGCGCGTTCCGCAGCGCGGCAATCGCCGCTTGATCCGCTTCTATTTCGGCGAGAATCTCTGCTGCAGTCTGTTCCGGCCCATTTTCAGTCATGCGGTACTTGGTGAACGGGTCATCGATTGCCTTCTTCCGCAGCCAGCGCATGAGCTGTTCGGTTTGGAGCTCTGCGGCAGGTCCATGTGGATCGCTGAAGTTGTCGAGTGATTTCAGAAGATCGACGATGCGCTGATTGGATTTCTCGCTCACTCCGCAGCAACTCCAGCAGCCTCAAACATATCCGGACCCTCGCCAGCCGCTGCGGCTCCATCGTTCGCCGCAGCCTCGGCCTTCGCCTTCATGCGGCGGTCGAAATTGTCCCAGACCTCGTTCCAGTTTCCGCGGGTGGCGGCCTTTGAATATTCCGTCGCGCGGGTCTCGAAGAAGTTGGCGTGCTCGACTCCGTTGAGGAGCGGGGCGAGCCAGGGGAGGGGGTGCTCGTCGACCATGTAGATGGGCGCGAAGCCGAGCTGGCCCAGGCGCCAGTCGGCGATGTAGCGGATGTACTTCTTGATCTCCTTGGGGCTCATGCCGTTGACCGGCCCCATCTCGAACGCGAGGTCGATGAACGCATCCTCGAGCCGCACCGTCTTCTGGCAGGCGTCGATGATCGCTTCCTTGACGTGCGGAGTGAGGCAGTCGCGCTCCTTCACGAAGGTGTGGAAGAGCTTGACGATGCCTTCGCAGTGGAGGCTCTCGTCGCGGACCGACCAGCTGATGATCTGGCCCATGCCCTTCATCTTGTTGAAGCGCGGGAAGTTCATCAGCATCGCGAAGCTGGCGAAGAGCTGAAGCCCCTCGGTGAAGCCGCCGAACATGGCGAGCGTCTTGGCGATGTCCTCATCACTGTCGACGCCGAACTGCTGAAGGTAATCGTGCTTGTCCTTCATCTCCTTGTACTGGAGGAAGGCGCTGTACTCGCTCTCGGGCATGCCGATCGTGTCGAGCAGGTGGCTGTAGGCCGCGATGTGCACCGTCTCCATGTTGGAGAAGGCGGTCAGCATCATCTTGATCTCGGTCGGCTTGAACACTCGGCCGTATTTGTCGTGGTAGCAATCCTGCACCTCGACATCGGCCTGGGTGAAGAAGCGGAAGATCTGCGTGAGCAGGCTGCGCTCGGTCTCGTGCAGCTTCTGCGCCCAGTCGCGGCAGTCCTCGCCCAGCGGCACTTCCTCGGGCATCCAGTGGATCTGCTGCTGGCGCTTCCAATATTCGAACGCCCAGGGATATTCGAAGGGCTTGTACTGCTTGCTGGCGACGAGAAGGGGCATTGCAGTTACTCCGTGAAGAACAGAATATAGAGATTGACTAGGCCGATGAGGATTCCGGCCACCGCGATGATTTGTCGGCTTGTACGCGTTGCGGTCTTCGCCGTTGCCGGTGGATCAGGTCGAAACACCAGAATCCAAGCGCTCTGCGCGATCACAAAAATGGCGAGCACGAGCCCGGCGATCATATCGAGAGTCATCGGCGCTGCACCACGACGCGGTGGCCGCCCTTGGCGCCTACGCCGAACACGACGATGCCGAGGAAGAAGCCGAAATCGTACCAGCCGCCGCTGTTCGGCACGGCGTAGACCGCGACCTTGTCCGTGAACAGCGAGACGATCCAAGCGAGCGGGAAGATGATCCCGTGCCACAGGCCGTACCAGAAGCCGGGCGCTCCGGCGGCATGGGCGGCGCCGGCCTGGGTCGCCGCGCAGGCGTTGTGGAGGCAGCCGGGGAGGGCGAGCTTCATTGCGCGCGACTCGTCAGCATGTCGGCATCGGCGCGGCCGGGGCGATATTCCATCAGCCGCAGCGCGTGGATGGCGACGATCGCGCCGACGACCAGCAGGATCACCGCGCCCTGGCTGCCGTAGCTGTCCGCCTTGTCGCGGCGGCGGTACAGGACCACTCCGCCGGCGATGATCAGCGCCGCGACGGCAAGCTCAATGGCGCGGGGCAGGGTCATTTCGGAGTGCGGCCGCCCATCGCCGCGACCTGGTCGAGCCGGTCGGCATAGGCCTCGACCACCGCCGCGGTGCGCAGGACATAGGCGCGGGCGTCGTCGAAGCGGCGCTGCTCGATGCCTTCGCGGATTCCGGGCAGGGTCTTGGCGCCATAGCCGGTGAGCGTTCCCGGAGCGGTGATCAGGTTGCGGTACCACGGCCGGCCGGGGAGGCCCTGCGGGTCGAGCAGGAGCTCGTCGATGTTCTGCAGCGCGCCGTTGATCCGCGCCTGGGTGGCCGGCGGGAGCGACTGCTCGTCGGCGAGTACCGCGTCGGCTGCGCCCGCGGCGCGGGTCAGGTGGTCCGACGCATTCTGGAGCGGGAGCATGTCGATCAGCGGCGTGATGCCCTTGTCCGCCGGAGCGACGGTCGGATCGTAGGGCGCGGAGGCGAGCTTGAAGTCGCCCTGGCGGCGGAGGTCAGCGAGCGCGCGGTCATGCTCGCGCTGGTCGTCGGCGAGCTTCTGGACCTCGCCGACATAGCGCGCGACCTCGGCCGCGAAGCTCGAATAATGGGCGGGGACGCGGTCGGCGTCGGCGGCGCGCATCACGATCCGGCCGACCACCTTCGACAGAGCGGCGCCGTACTGCATGCCGGGGTCGTCGAAATGCATCACGTGGTAATAAGTGTCGTAGAGCGAGTGATAGCTTCCGCCGGAAAAATCCTCGCCGCCGAAGCCGAGGTTCAGCGACGCGATCCCGAGATGCTGGGCGAATGACGAATAGTCCGAGCCCGAGCCTAGGGGCCCGAGCGGCATGCGGTCGCCTTTCGCCGCATCGAGCTGCGCCTGCTGGACGCGGCTGCCCTCATACTCGTCGGCGAGGATGCGGGCGCGTGCCCGCTCGAGCACCGGGACGCCGGTCAGCGGATCGGTGACGTTCGCTGCGGCCTGGGTGACGAGGATCTGGAG
>JABFXK010000184.1 GCA_013361785.1 Sphingomonas sp. | reverse complement strand
GCCCTCACCCGCCGCGAACAGCCGACCCGCGAGCACGTCACCTGGGTCTCTGGCGATCTCCACGACCGCGCAGCCCTCGAACGGCTGGTGAGCGACGCTGACGCCGTCATCCACGTCGCGGGCGTGATCACCGGTCAGAGTGCCGCCGCTTTCGAGAAAGGCAATGTCGAAGGCACGCTGGCGATGCTCGCAGCGGCGACGGCGGGCGGAGTGCGCCGGTTCGTCCACATCTCCTCCCTCGCGGCGCGCGAGCCGAACCTCTCGCTCTACGGCGATTCCAAATATCGCTCCGAGGAGCTGGTCCACGGTTCCGGCCTGGACTGGGCGATCGTTCGACCGCCCGCGGTCTACGGGCCCGGCGACAAGGAGACTCTCGAACTGTTTCGAATGGCAAAGCTCGGCGTCATGCTGATGCCGCCGAAGGGCCGCGTGTCGGTGATCCACGCGGACGACCTCGCCCGCCTGCTCCTCGCCCTAGCCGCGCCAGACGCGCCCAGCGGCTTCCTGATCGAACCCGACGACGGCAAGCCCGGTGGCTGGACTCACCGTGAGTTCGCCAAGTCTCTGGGGCACGCGGTCGGCACGAACCCCGCGATCGTCTCCTCGCCCGGAATTCTGCTCCGCCTCGCCGCTCGCGCCGACCAGCTGTTCCGCCGCGAGAAAGCCAAGCTCACCGTCGACCGGGCCGCTTACTTTTCCCACCGCAACTGGGTCGTCGAACCCAAGCGCGCCGCTCCTCCCGACCTGTGGCACCCGTGGATCGAGACGACGCAGGGGCTGAAGGAAACCGCCGCCTGGTACCGTGAGCAAGGCTGGTTGTAGTTACTGCAGCGCGCCGAACACCGGCTTCCCGCCGAGCACCGTCGTCAGCACCTTCAAGTCGCGGATCTTCTCGGCCGGCACTTTCAATATATCGGCCGAGAGCACCACGAAGTCCGCATATTTCCCTGGCTCGATCGACCCTTTCATTCCCTCCTCGAACGTCGTGTACGCGCTGTTGATCGTCACCGAGCGGATCGCGTCTTCGCGGCTGATGCCTTGGTTCGGCCCGAGCCTGCCGCCCCATTGTGTGCCGCGCGTCACCTCGCCGTAAATCTCGAGCAAAGGCTCGGCATAATAAGAGATCGGCCCGTCCGACCCGCCGGCGAACATGATCCCGTTCTTGAGCCATTCCCGATAAGGCTCGCTTCGGTCGGCGAGCGGCCGCTTCCAGGCTTTCAGGATCAGCGCTCCGAGCTCGTAATTATGCATGTATTGCGAGTTGATGATCAGCCCGAGCCGCTTCACCCGCTCATAATGCTGCGGCCCGAGCAGAAAGGCGTGGTCGATCATCCATCGCCGCTTCGTGATCGGCGTCTGTTCGTTCGCATATTCGAACGCCTCCAGCGCCTCGTCGATCGCCGCGTCGCCTACGGCGTGCGGCCGCAGCCGGTAGCCATATTTCGCGACCAGCGCCGCGAACCTGTCGAATTGGGCGTTCGGCACCTTCTGTAGCCCGCGATAGCCCGGCTTGCCGGGATAATCATGCTCGAGGAATGCCGTCAGCTCGGCGCCGTCGAGTCCGGTTTCGCCGATCTCGTCGGCGCGGAACATGCCATCGCCGTGCGAGCCGGGCTTCGGCAGCGCCTTGAGCGCGGCCTCGACCTTGTCGATCGGCAGCGCAGGGTCGATGTCGTACGCGAAGTCCACTCGCACCGTCAGCTGACGCTTATCGCGCAGCCTCCTGAACAGCGCCGCGTCGGCCGCGGTCCCACTCGGATCGCCGGCGCTGGTCAGCCCGTGGCTGTTCACCAGCGCGAGCACCCGCTTCATCCCCTCTTCCTTCTGCGCCTCCGTCGGGTGCGGCATGAACGCCCGTACGAACCGTCCCGCATTGTCCATCAGGAGGCCCGTCGGTTCGCCCTTTGCGTCCTTGTAGATCTGCCCGCCCTGTGGGTCGGGCGTATCGCGCGTCACATGCGCGAGCGCGAGCGCTCGGCTGTTGACGATCACATAATGCGGCCCCGGAATCGCAACCGGATTGTTCGGCGCCGCCGAGTCGAGATCGGCGCGTGTCGGAAGCCGACCTTCGGCAAGCTGATATTCCCACCAGCCGCGAGTTCCGGTGATCCACTCGCCGGGCTTCACCTGGCCGGCGCGCGCCGCGATCGCCGCCTGGATCTGCTTGATCGAATGGATGTGGGTCAAATCGACCTGCAGCGGCAGATCCTCGCCCGCCGTCAAATGGACGTGCGTGTCGTTGAAGCCCGGAAGCACGGTCTTGCCGTGAAGGTCGACGACGCGCGTGTTCGGGCCCTCCGCCTTCATCACTTCCGCGTCGCTTCCGACCGCGACGAACTTCCCGTCGCGGATCGCCGCCGCCTGCGCGATCGAAAACTTCGGATCGACCGTAACGATATGTGCGTCACGGATGATCAGATCGGCGGGCGCAGCGGCCGTACTCAACAACAAGGCTAATGCGATCATTTCTCGTTCCTCATGGATCAAAGGGTGAAGCGGATTCCGGCGCGGAAGAAGCGCCCGACGACATCGTAGAACTGGCCGTTGGTGCTGCTCTCGTTGATCCCGCCGGCGGCGCCCGACGGGATCATTGGCGGGTCCGTGTCGAAAAGGTGATTGACGACCGCGAACAGCTCGGCCGAGCGCGTGCGGCTGGTGTGCACACGGTACGACGCGGTCGCGGTCAGATAGACGAACGGCGGCACGTGATTGTCGTTGATCGTGTTCGGAGCGCCTGTGCCCTGGTGAAGCAGCGTGCTGAACACGCCGGCGCCGACGTAGCGCGCCTGGAGGCCGAGCCTCAGCGGCCCGCGCGTATAATCGACGAACGCATCACCGGCCCACTTGGGAACGCCCGCGGTACGGTTGAAATTGCTCACCTGCCCTAGTCGGTCGAGAGTCCCGCCGCCAGGCGTGCTCGACTGAAGCTCGAGCACCCGCGTTGCCAGCAGCTGCATCGACAGCGAGCCGCCGAGGAAGTGCTTGCGCGAATAATCCGCCTCGAAGTCGATCCCGCGAGTCTTCGCGCTGGCAAGGTTCAGCCGCGTGTTGGTGATGAACGCGATCGTCCCGTCCGGGTTGAAGGTGATCGACTGGCAGAACAGCAGGCGTCCGGCGAAGCACCCCTGCGCCAGCGTCGGCGCTCCCAGCGTCGCGATCTCATCCTTGATCCTGATGTCGTAATAATCGGCCGACGCGCTGAAGCCCGGGACGATGCTCGGGTGGAACACCACGCCCGCGGTCAGCGTGTCCGCTTTCTCCGGCTTCAGGTTCGGGTTCCCCGCGCTGATCTCACGGATCTGCACGGCGCGGCCGAGCACCGGATCGAACACATTGGTGTTCGAGCTCCCGCCATTCTCGAACAGCTCGGCGATGTTCGGCGCGCGGATGTCGCGCGATCGGGTCGTGCGGAAGCGAACTCCCGGAACCGCATCCCAGATGGCGCCCAGCTTCCACGGAGTGACGGTGCCGCTCAGCGAATAATGGGTGCGCCGCACCGCGGCATTGACGCTCAGCCCTTTCGCGAGAGGCGCCTGCGCCTCGGCATAGGCCTCGAACACCTTGATTACGCCATGCTCGGGGAGCTGGTTGCCGAGGATCCAGCCGCCGACCGACCCGTTCGCATTGACCCGCTGCGAAATCGCGTCGGACGTTCCGTGGGCACTGTCGCGGCGGTATTCTGCGCCCGCGGCGAACGCGACCGGCCCTGCCCAAGTCGAAAAAGGCGTGCCCTTGATGTCCGCCGCGGCAACGCTCTGACGCGTGATCAGCTTGAAGTGCGCGGTGCCGTTGACGAACGGGTTGAGTGTCTCGGAGCCCTCGCCGAACACGTCGACCGGGATGCAGCCGTTGCCGGGGTTGGTTAGCGTCGACCGGCAGACGATGTTGCCGGTCCTCGGATCGACTACCGCATCGGCGGCCTGGAAGAACTCGTTCTGCTTCCGGTTATTGGGCCCGAACTTCAGGTCGTAATCGTTGCGGCCATATTGCGCATACGCCTCGGCGTTCCAGCCGCCGAAATTCGCCCTGACGCCGGCCACCGCCTCATAGACGCCATCGTTGCGCTTGAGCCGGATCTTTCCCGTGTCGTTGCTCACCCGGCCAATCGTGATCGTCTGCAGGTTGTTCGCGATCATGAGGTCGCGCACAGTCTTCGGAAGGAACGCATTGTCGCGCCTGATCAGCAAATTGCCGCGGTCGCGCGCCTCCTGCGACGCGCCGCCGACGATCGACTTGCCGCCCGAGAATTCGCCGAACAGCTGCACATGATCGCTCACCTCATATCTGGCCGAGGCGAGCGCGTTGAAATCCTGGATCGGCGTGCCGAGCAGCGCGAGTAGATTCTCGTTCTGCTCCGCGCCGTCACCACCGATCATCGCTGAACCGAACACCTGCCCGAAATTGTAATTAGAGATGGTGCCGCCAGGGCCGAACTGGATGCCCCGCAAGGGACCGCTCACGATCAGCCCGCCTGGGGTGGTGATCGCCGAATGCACATCCGGCGAGATGATGAAGTTGGGTAGCCCGTTCTTGGCGAAATTGGGGTTGGTGATCAGCCCAACGTCGCGTCGGCCCCATTCACGGGTCAGCTGCGTTCCGATCGGCCCGATGTTGACATAGTCGAACCCGGCCATGACCCGCCCTCGCCCGTCGGCGAAATGCGTGCCGCCGGCCAGAGACAGTCGCCCCTCGTTGCCGTCGCCGCGCTGCGAAATACCGCCTTCGGCCGTGCCCTGCAGACCGGTGAGGTCGTCCTTGAGGACGATATTGACCACGCCTGCGACGGCATCCGAACCGTAAGCCGCGGACGCGCCGCCGGTCACAACCTCGACCCGCTGCACCAGCAGAGTCGGCACGACCTTGATGTCGACCGATCCGGTCGTCGCCGTCGGCACGTGCCGCCGCCCGTCGATAAGCACCAAGGTCCGGCTTGCGCCGAGCCCGCGCAGGTCGGGGTTGATTTGCCCGCCGCCACGCGAGTTAACGCCCGCCGTATTCGGTGAATCGATCCCGTCAAAGCTCGGAATCTGCTGCAGCACCTCGCCGAGCGTCGCGGGCTCGCGGTCTTGGATCGCCTGCGCGCCGATCACCGTCAGCGGAGTCGGCGCTCGAACGCCGGCCGGGAGCCGCGTGCCCGTGACGACGATGTCGGTCGGCGGTGGAGACGATTGTTGGGCGTAGGCAGGAGAGGCGACGAGCGCCGCGGATATGAGGAGACTGCGCCGGACGGATCCGGCGCTCATTCGGGTGACGATCATGCAAGGACTCGTTGGCTTCGAGGCAATAAAAAACCCGCCGGCAGGCGGGCCTCGGGTGGTGATGCGAAGGCCCGAGTGCCTACGCCCTCGCCACGCGCGGCCGCCCGCCGACGCCCAGCGCCAGCGCCACCACAGCCGCCGCGAAGCCGCGGAAGCCGCTGTCGTTCCGGTGATGGTGCTCCTGTGCATGCGCTCGAGGTAAAAGGACGGTTCTAGCCCCGTCAATCGGCCCAAATCCGTTCGTGTTGCAGATCTGCACCACCTCCTCGCCGGCCGTAAATGGCCGCAATCGCGCCCCGATTGCGTTGCTTAAGCGGGGTCGCATGATTACGAGCGCTCGCATGCCGGACCGTCAGGAAATCTACGCAACAACCGTCCAGTTGATCGAGCCTTTCAACAAGAAGGGCGTCACGATCACCGAGGCCACGCGCTTCGCCCAGGACCTCGAATGGGACAGCCTGACGGTGCTCGATTTCGTCGCCAATGTCGAAGACGAGTTCGACGTCATCATCACCATGAACATGCAGGCGGAGATTGAGACCGTCGGCCAGCTGGTCGACGCGCTGCAAAGGCTCATCGCCGGTCGTGCCTGACCTCTTTTCCAAGTTCGACCCGCTGATCAAGCAGCGTGAGTCGCTGCTCGAAAGCGGCCTCACCGATCCGTTCAAACTCGTCATGGAAAGGGTCGAAAGCCCCACTGTCGCCATCTGCAACGGCAAACGGACGATCCTGCTCGGCACCTACAATTACATGGGCATGACCTTCGATCCGGATGTGATTTCGGCCGGCAAACAGGCGCTCGAAGATTTCGGCTCGGGCACTACCGGGAGCCGCGTCCTGAACGGCACCTACGCGGGCCACAAGGCATGCGAGGACGCGCTAAAGGCCTTCTACGCGATGGACCATGCGATGGTCTTTTCGACTGGCTATCAGGCAAACCTTGGAGTCATTTCGACCATTGCCGGCAAGGACGACTACATCATCCTCGACGTCGACAGCCATGCGTCGATCTACGATGGGTGCGCGCTCGGAAACGCCCAGATCGTCCCCTTCCGCCACAATGATATCGAAGCGCTCGAGAAAAGGCTGAAGCGTCTTCCTGCCGAGGCGGGCAAGCTCGTCGTCCTCGAGGGGGTTTACTCGATGCTCGGCGACGTCGCTCCCTTGAAGGAGATGATCGCCGTCTCGAAGGCCGCGGGCGCGATGGTGCTGGTCGACGAGGCCCATTCGATGGGCTTCATCGGCGACCACGGCCGCGGCGTTGCCGAAGCACAGGGCGTGATCGACGACGTCGATTTCATCATCGGTACCTTCTCCAAATCGGTCGGCACCGTCGGCGGCTTTTGCGTCTCCAACCACCCGAAATTCGAGATCCTGCGCCTCGTCTGCCGCCCCTACGTCTTCACCGCCTCTCTCCCACCGAGCGTCGTCGCCACCGCCGCGACCTCGATCCGCAAGCTGATGAACAGCGCCGGGAAGCGCGCTCATCTGTGGGAGAATTCCAAGCGCCTGCACGCAGGATTGCGCCAGCTCGGCTTCACCCTCGGCACCGACGAGCCGCAATCGGCGATCATCGCCGTGATCATGCCCGACCTCGAGACCGGCGCCGCGATGTGGGAGGCGCTGCTCAACGAAGGCCTCTATGTGAATCTCGCGCGGCCGCCGGCAACGCCCGCCGGAATGACCCTTCTCCGCTGCTCCCTCTGCGCACTTCACAGCGAGGAGCAGGTCGGAGAGATTCTCGGCATGTTCGCTGCGGCAGGCCGTGCAACAGGTTGCATCAGCTGAGCTTTTCCTCGGGAACCTTTCACTTCCGTGAAATGGTTAACGAGACTAGATTGGTGCCATGATGCGGGATGGGGAAGACGAGATCCGCTTCGACTGGCGTCGAGGCGGTGCAGCGGCGGCGGGTCTCGCTGCGGCGCTGGTGCTCGTCGCCATGGTCTTCATGGTCAAGTTCGCCAATGATGCGCGCGAGAAGGCGCTCGACGCCGAACGCCATTCCTACGACGTCTCGCTAGTCGTGCGGAACGCAAGCTCAAATATCTCGGGCGCCGAGGCGGCACTTGCCCGCTTCGTCCTCGACGACAAGATGGATCCCAACGGCTACATCTACGTCAATGACTGGCAGCTCGCCGGCTTTGAGCTCCAGCAGCTCAAGGAGCTCGAACGCCGCAACCCTGACCAGCTGCGGCGCGTGTTCGAAGCCGAGCAGCTGTACAACCGACGCGGGGAACAGCTCTCGCTCGCCGCACGCGCAGCGCTCGCCAACAAAGGCGACGCCGGAATCAGCTATTATTACGCCTCGACGGTCGAAACGAAGGCCAACCCGAGCATCGGGCACCGGCTCAACGACAAGCTCGACGAGATCATCAAGGCCGAACGCGAAGCGATGCAGCAGCGCATCGAGCAAAGCCAGGTCTTCTCCGCCCAGGCCGACCAGCTGACCGATTACATGAGCTGGCTCGGCGTCCTCGTCGGCCTCGGCGCGATTTTCCTCGCCGTGGTGTCGGTCCAGGCGCTGCGCCTCAACATCCAGGCGCGGCGCCAGGCGGAGAGCGAGGGTGAGCGCGCCGAAGCGCTCGAGCTGGCGGTGCGCCAGCGCACGCAGGAGCTGTGGGAAGCCAACCAGGCGCTGAAGGCCGAGGCGCAGGAGCGCGAAGCCGCCGAGGCCCAGCTCCGGCAGGTCCAGAAGATGGAAGCGGTCGGCCAGCTGACCGGCGGCATCGCGCACGACTTCAACAACATGCTCGCGGTAGTCGTCGGCGGAATCGATCTCGCCCTCAGGCGCCTCAACGGCCCGAGGCGCGAGGTGATGATGCACCTCAACAATGCGATGGAAGGCGCGACCCGCGCCGCCGCGCTGACCCGCCGCCTCCTCTCCTTTGCCCGGTCCGAGCCCTTGCTTCCGGAGCGCGTCGATTCGACCGAGCTCATCGGCGGGATGTCGGACCTGCTCGACCGAACCCTCGGCGAGCGCATCCGGATCGACGTCGATCTCTCGCGCGAAGCATGGCCGATTTACGTCGACCCGCACCAGCTCGAGAACGCGATCGTCAATCTCGCCGTCAACGCCCGCGACGCAATGCAGGGCGAGGGCCTCATGCGCATCTCGACGGAGAACGTCCGCCTCGCAGCCAATGAGGTCGGCGACATCCGAGCCGGCGATTATGTGAAGATCAGCGTCACCGACACCGGCTGCGGAATGCCGCCCGACGTGCTCGAGCATGCGTTTGAGCCGTTCTTCACCACGAAACCGGTCGGCAAGGGAACCGGCCTCGGCCTAAGCCAGATTTTCGGCTTCGCCCACCAGTCGGGCGGCGAAGTCGGAATCGAAAGCGAGGTCGGTCGCGGCACAATCGTGTCGATCTACCTGCCGCGCACCGAAAAGGCCGCCGAGGTGCGCGTGCATCCGGCGGTCCAGCGCACCGAAGCCGCCGAGGCGCGGGTGCCCGGCGCCCGTATCCTGCTCGTCGAGGATGACCCGCGGGTGCGCACGGCGACCGTCGGAGCGCTCGAGGACTTGGATTACGAACCTGTCGCCTGCGGCAGCGGCGCCGAAGCCATCGAGCTGTTCCGGGCGCAAGTCTTCGACCTTGTGATCAGTGACGTGATCATGCCGGAGATGACCGGCCCCGAGCTCATCAGGCATTTGAAGAAGACCAGCACGCATGATTTCGCGGTGCTGTTCGTCACCGGCTATGTCGGTGAAGGTGAGAGCGACGACCTGCGCGGCTACGAGCTGCTGAGGAAGCCCTTCACCGTCGGCGCGTTGGCCAGCGCCGTCGCCGCCGCCCTCGCCCGAGCTAGCGAACCGCCCCGGACTTCAGCAGCTTCGGCAACAAGGTGATCGCCGCCAGCAGCGGGTGTCGCTGCTGCCATGGCTTGAGGCGGATCTCCGTCCCGGCATGTCGGTTGATCTTCCACGCGATATATTCGGCACCGCCTGAAAATGTCAGGCTGGCCTTCATCAGCCGAGCGACGGAATAGAGCTTCCCCTTGCGCTGCTTGCGCCGCCACCAGCGCTGAGCCGTGTTGCGGTCGCCCCTCGAAGTTCGTGCGGCGGCGGCAAACTCCCGATAGCGCACCGGATCGGCGTCGACGAGCGACGCTGATCGGCCGAGCCGCTCCGCACGAAGCTCCGCGCCGAAGGTCATTTCGAACGCCCGCTTCCACAACTCTTCGGGCGAGCCGCCGGCGGTCAGCGGCAACGTCCATCCGAGCAGCGTCGGCGCTGCCTCTGCGACACTAGCCATCACCCGCTCCGCAGCCCTTGCGTCGGCGCTCCACACCAGCCGCGACGGCTGCGCAAATCGCGCGACGGTCGACACGGTCCACGCCTCCGGCGAGCATTCGTGCGCGAAATCGGCTTCGCTCAGCACCGCATATTTCGCGCGCAGGCCGTCGTGCTCGAAATGGAAGACGGTGGGAGGGATCAGCCGGTTCGCCGCCGCGAGCCATCGCTTCGCATAAGCTGAGCGGTAATCGGACACGACGAGGTAGAAATCGAGCATCAGCCCCTCGAGCCGCTTCTCGCGAAGGCACGAGCCGTAGAACAGCACCGCCTGGCTCGCGCCCCCATGCTTCGCCGCGATTGCCGCTGCGACCGCGCTCACCCGCTGGTCTACCGGCGCGCTCAATTCCTCCGCGACCAGCTCGCGCAGATCGGCCATTCGAGACTCTTTAGGCGGCCAGCTTCACGAACGACAGCGGCTCGGCCGGCATCAGGTGGATCGGCCGCCCGCTTTCGGCGCGGAAGGTCTCGCCGTCCAAGATCAAGTGGGCGCTTTCGCCCTCGATCGTCACCTGGTCGACTTCCTCGAAATGAATCCCGCGCATCTTCTTGCCCTTGTAGCCGCCGGTGAGGCCGGCGAGCAGCGCGCGGAAAACCGTCGAGGGCCGCTCCTCGATGGCGACGACCTTGAGCCGTCCGCCGCCCTCACCACCAAGCTGCTGCGACAGGAGAAGCTTGTTGAGTGTAGTGACGGCCAGGAACGCAAACTTTCCGGAAATCCGAGCCCGCTCGGTGAACACGAGGTCCGTCGGCGGCGGTGCCGGCGGAAGGAAGCTTGCCTTCAGCTTCAGTAGCATCCGGGCGATATACGCGAGTGCGGTGAGCCCGTGGCTGACGCTGTTGGGCAGGCCCAGCGGATAGATCTTGTGGCGGCAGTACAGCATCGTTTCGGCAAGCGCGGAGCCGCCGAGGAACATGCCGATGACCGGCCGGTCTTCGGCTCCGGGGCGCCGAAGGGCGATCAGCTCCCGAGCAACCGTATAGCGTTGCAGATCGTCGCTCCTCGCGAGATGGATCAGCCGTTCGAGCGTCTCGATCGGGTCGCCCCGCGCGCCGAGGTCGAGCGCGATCAGATTGGTCTTGCCGCTCGGAAGCACTGCCACGGGCGGCGCCCGCTCCCCGAAATGCCCCCCGTTGTGTAGTTCCGTCAGCGCCGCCTGGACCGTCCCGTCGCCGCCGTTGATCACCAGCACCTCGGGTTTGATTCGGGCGATGATCCGCATCGCTTCGCCGATCTGGCTCGCACGCTCGACTTCGTAATGGAAAACGTCGGGATGCGAATCGCAATATTCGCGGATTCGCGGGAGCTGGGCCATGTTGCCGGTCGATTTCGGGTTCGAGAGCAGGGCGATCCGTGTCCTCTTGTGCCAGGCAGCCGCGCACGCCGCCGGGCATGGCTGTCCCACCGGTTCCGCCGCTTCGGTTCCTGACGGCACTTTCAACATGAATAAACTGACCGGTCGGCTATAGGACGTTCCACGGACAGGTGCCGCCCGCTGGTTCGGGCACACCGGTCCACTTGGGAATGTCGGCCGCCTTTGCGGCCAAATGATGGTGCTCGGACGACCGAATTTGCGATGCTGCCCCATCTTCGCCTGATCGACCGCTATCTTGCACGCTCGATCGCAGTGCCGCTGTTCGGCTCGCTGATCCTCGCGGCGATGCTGCTGATCCTCGACAAGATGCTTCGGCTCTTCCAGTACGTCGTCGACGCCGGCGGTCCCGTCAGCGTCGTCTGGCGGATGCTCGCCAACCTTCTTCCGGAATATCTCTCGCTCGGAATCCCGATCGGGCTGATGCTCGGGATCCTGCTCGCGTTCAGGAAGCTCGCGCTGTCGTCGGAGCTCGACGCGCTTCGCGGGATCGGCGTCGGCTACGGCCGGCTTCTGCGCGTGCCGTACGGCTACACGGTGCCGCTCGCGATCATCAATCTCCTGATCGTCGGCTATTTGCAGCCTTACACCGAATATCGCTACGAGAGCCTGCGCTTCGATCTCAACTCAGGGGCGCTGGGCGCCGCGATCAAGGTCGGCGAGTTCAACGAGCTCGGCCATCGGCTGACGCTCCGCATCGACCGCAGCGAGAACAAAGGCACGCAGCTCCACGGGATTTTCGTCCAGACCAGCGACGGCAAAGGCACGACCGTCGCCGCGACCGCGCAACAAGGCCGCTTCTTCTCGACTGCCGATCCCGACAAGATCCTGTTCCGTCTGACGCAAGGCCGCCTCGTCCAACAGTCGCCGCGGTTCAAGGTCCCGCGTACGCTCGGCTTTAGCCTATACACGCTGCCGATCAGCCTTCCGGCCATCGCCCAATTTCGCGGACGTGGCGGCACGCAGTCGAGCGAGCTCTACCTTCATGAGCTATGGCGAGTTGGCTACGGCGGCGGCACCGCCGACGAGCATCAGCGCGTCGAGGCCCAGGCGAATTTCGATTTCCGGCTCGTCGAGGTGTTGATGATGTTCATGCTGCCGCTGCTCGCGGTGTCGCTTGCCGTCCCGCCCAAGCGCAGCTCCTCGGGCCTCGGAATCTTCATCGCGATCCTGGTCGTCGTCGCCTACCATAAGGTGAACCAGTACGGGCAGCAGATGGGCGTGAACGGCCAGATGAATCCGATCCTTTCGCTCGGAGGCCCGCTCATCCTCTTCGCCGCAATGATCGGCTGGATGTACCATGTGCTCGCGCACCGCCCGGGCGGGCAGCCGATCGGAGCGCTCGAGCGATTCTTCGCCCGAATCGCCAGCCTCGCCCGTTCGATGATGCCGCGCCGGCAAGAAGCACCGGCCGAAGCATGATCAACCTCGGCTTCTTCCCCTCGCGCCGACTCGCGCTTTACATGGTCCGGCTGTTCCTGACGCGCAGTTTCGCGGTGCTGTTCGCGCTGATCCTCGTGCTCGAAACGCTCGACCTTCTCGGCGAAGCGGGCAAGATCCTCGCCGTCCCGGGTAACGGCGCTGCCGCGCTGTGGCATTATGTCGTGCTTCGAATTCCGGTCCTGATCGGGCGCTTCCTGCCCTTCTCGGTGCTTCTGGGCACGCTGATCGCCTTCGTCGGGCTCAACCAGAATAGCGAGGTGGTGGCGATGAAGGCCGCGGGCCTTTCTGCCCACCAGATCCTCGCGCCATTGATGCTGGCAAGCATCGGCATCGCCGCCGTGCTGTTCGTGTTCAACGAGCGGGTGGTGGTCAACAGCGCGCGCGTGGTCAACGCCTGGTCCGACAATGACTATAAGCCCATTCCGCCCGCGCCCGGCATTCTCAGCAATGTCTGGGTCCTCGACGGCGAGGATTTCGTTCGCGCCGGAATGGTGTCCGGCCACGGCGTCGGAATGACCCTGCGCCAGGTCAGCTATTACGACCGCACCGGCGGAGTCCTTCAGCGCGTGATCAATGCCGATCGGGCAAGGCCGGACCGTTCCGGAGCCTGGCTGCTCCAGAACGTCACGGCTTACGACGCCAACCAAAGTGTGATCCGCCATTATTCGGCGGTGAAGGCGCTTGCAGGCCTTAGTCCCGACCAGTTCACCCTCGCCAAGGTCGAACCGACCGAGCTCGACTATTGGACGCTCAAGCAGCGCAGCGCCGAGCTCGAGGCGGCGGGCCGCCCGACCGACGAAGCCCGCGCGGGCCTGGCCCACAAGCTCTCCCAGCCGCTCTCGATCCTGCTGATGCCGTTGCTCGCCGCGATTGCGGCATTCGGGCTCGCGCGGTCGGGCCAGGTGCTGGTCCGCGCCGCCGTCGGAATGGCGCTCGGCTTCACCTATTTCATAGCGGACAATTTCAGCCTGGCGATGGGCAACGCCGGCGCCTATCCGCCCGTCGTCGCCGCCTGGGCCCCCTTCGTGCTGTTCCTGCTGATCGGCGAAGCTGTCCTGGTCAGAACGGAAGAGTAGAAGTTCAGCGCCTCATCAGTTCCTTGACTGCACCAGCCGAACGCACGCCGACGATGATCTCGCGAATCGCTTGCGCTTTCGACACCAGAATCGGATCATCAACCTCGTTGCGGTCGTGGTAACGCCCATGCGAGCGGCGGTCGCGTTCGCTCATCGAATCCCGGTCCTTGTATTTGGACGCCAGCTCCTCTTTCGACCGCGTCACGTAATGATTGATCCGCAGCTCGGACACGGACACCTGCTTGGGTGAAGGTTCGATCTGCGAATAAGGGTCGAACGGCAGGTACGGCATGAGCGCCGCGAGGTGCCGGAGCCTTCGCCGCCCGATGACCCCGCGCTCGATCCTCACCGGCCTGAAATCCTCGGTCACCAGCGTACTGCCAGGCTGAACGCTGAACAGGTGTGAGCCTTTGGGCTCAACGGCGAGCATCGGGTCGACGATGCTCTTCACCCGCCGGTTCCTTGCCCAGCCGCTCCTCGCGCGCTGCGTATAGTTCTCGATCGTCAGCCCCGCAGGACGCGTCTTGTGCCCCGACGTTCCATAGCACTGCCAGTTGACGATCACCCCCGCATGGTCCTCGTAACTTTTGAGCACCTGCGGCAGCCTCTTGCCCGTCGGCGAGAAGAGATATTCGTCGGGGTCGATGAACGCGGCCCAGCGCGTGCGCCCGCGCAACCGCCGGAGCGCGTCGAGATAGGCCTTGGTCTGCGATCCGCTCTTCCAGTGGAGTGGCCAGTCGAACAGCTCGACGAAGCCGCTTTCGATCCACGGCTTCAGCACGTCGCGCGTATTGTCCGTGCTGTTGTTGTCGTAGAGCAGCACATGCTCGATTCCCTCGAGCATGCAGAAGGCGAGCCATTCATCGAGATAAGGCGCTTCGTTCTGGATGGCGGCCATGGCGCATAGATACCAGCGCGGGGAGCGGCCCTTGTCGTTTCTCTTCGGTCCAATTCCGCGGTCAGCCGGTGACATCCCCCGCGCGTGCGCGCGCGCGGCTTACGCTGCCGCGTCCGGAACATGAGCAATTGGTTATGCGACGAGCTGAGTGCCTCAGGGCCTTACCAGCGTTTGAACCGATACCGTCCATGCACAGGCGCCGCCCGATACGATTGCCCGGACGTGCAGGTCACCTTGTACACGCCGGCGGCGCCATCGACAGCGCTCGTCGACGCGATGTCGCCGCAGGCATAGCCGATGTGCTCGATGGTGCGCGCGACCAGCTTGCTCGCAAGCGGAAGCCCGTCGGCGGCGACGGTCGCAATCGAAGTATCGGCCTGCGGCGCGAGCGGATCGGCTTCGGCCTGGTCACTCGCAGGCTGAACGGCGGCACCGTCGGCCGGCTGGACGTCCAGCGAAGCGGCCGGCTCCGGTGCAATGCGCTTGGGCCGAGCCTCGGCAGGCTGCGCTCGGGCCAACCGCTCCGCTGGACCCGCGGCCGTCTCGATGGGCATCGGCGATTCGGCCGCGGTGATTTGCGGACGTGATTTGGCGGCGGGAAGCGCTGTCGTCACGCCCGCCTGACTCTGTTCCGCCCCCTTCACCGACACCCCAGCGAGGGCACCGACGAGGCCGGCGGCGAGCAGCACCGCGCCGACCGCGACCGCTGGGCGTCTCCAGTCGATCGGCCGGTCGTCGGTACCAATCCCATCGTCCGCCTCCGCCGGAGCGCTAAGCACCGGCTCCGCCGGAGCGGTCTGCGGCTGCGGCTGAACGGCCGCCCGGGGTGAGGGATCGAGGTCGACGGGCCGCGCAATCTCGCGAAGGGACGAGGCGATGAATGAGGAGGGGCCGCGCCCCGGCGCCGGGTCGACGTGCGGCTCCGGCGCCACCGGCCGCGCCGTCATCCGGAAGCTCACCGCCATCAGGGGAGGAGTTGCCGCCGGCTCACTCTTGAGTCCGATCGACTCGTCATAAGCGCGCCGCGCCTCCGGATCGCGAAGGGTCTCGAACGCTATCGCGAGCCGAGCCGCGCCGGCCGCCGAATGGGCTCCGAATAGGCCCACGGCCTTGCCGAACGCCTTCGCGATCTCGTCCTCGCTCGCCGTGGGGGAAAGCCCCAGCGCATCATAATGGTTCGGCCGCGAGCCGATCGTGTTGGCCATGTCGCTTCCCCACCGACTCTCTAAGTGTCGGAAGCTCCACCTCTTTTCGGTCGGAATCCAGCTCGGTTCGGCGACGCAATGAGGCTGGTGGGCGGTAACGGACCGTGCTTCGGGCGCAACAAGCGGAAGTAAATGGCCGGTCCGGCCTGCTCTCGCGCTTAGTTGTCGACCGGCGCGTTGAACCCGTTCCAAAGCGTGATCGGACCGCCGCAGATCGTCGGAATATCGACGCGCTGCTCGCCGAGCAGCCACGCTCCGGCGATTCCGCTGATGAACCAAACGCAAATCGCACCGAGGATGTACGGTTTCATCCCTGCCCTCCCCGCTCGACCCTCCAACGCAGGATCGAACCAACATCAGGCGCGCAGCCTAAGCGCGAAACCCTTTACAACCGGTGTCCATGCTGCGCGGAAAGCGGACATTGTCCGCAACCGACTGGAATGTATGGCAATCATCGCAAAAGCGTGCCACGACCGGGACATGGACGCCGGTACGTCCACGGGGGACTCAGATGGACAAAAAGATCACCGCATTCGCGCTCGTCGGCTGCCTTGCCCTGGACGCCTGCTCATCGCGTCCGCGCGATTTCACGCCAACGCTCGCATCGCCGGCGGTGAGCCAGGCCGCCTTTGAATCAGCCTATGC